>JAGANE010000190.1 GCA_017624395.1 Clostridia bacterium | reverse complement strand
GAAGTGTGCGGAAACCGTGGGCGACATGAGAAAAAAGAGGTAAAGTGCCACGGTAAAGCCGCCAAGACAAAGGATCTCGTTAATGATGTAACGGTTGAGGATCGGCTCGTCGCGCCGCTTGGGAGGCTCGCGCATCAATTCCGCCAAGGGTGCCTCCCCCGCAAAGGCAAGACCGCCCAAGGTGTCCATAATGATGTTGATCCAAAGCATTTGCACCACGGTCACGGGGGCATCAATGCCAAGGAAGGGACAGATCACGGTCACGCCCACCGCACAAAAGTTCATGGTGAGCTGCAGAGTAATAAACTTGCGAATGCTTTTAAAAACGTTCCTCCCGTAAAGAACCGCGCGGACGATAGAAGCGAGATTGTCGTCCAAAATGATCACGTCCCCCGCCTCCTTTGCCACCTGCGTGCCGCTTCCCATCGCAAAGCCCACGTCGGCACGGCGCAGAGCGGGGGCATCGTTGATGCCGTCACCCGTCATTCCCGTTACCATGCCCGCCTCCTGCGCAAGTCGCACCAGGCGGCTTTTGTCGGTTGGCAGAGCGCGTGAAACCACGGCAAGCCGCGGCAGGATCTCCCCGACACGCTCGTCGGAGAGTGCGGCAAGCTCCTCTCCCGTGAGTACCAGATCGTTTTGGGTATTGACAATGCCGCACCGCATGGCAAGATTGCGCGCGGTCTCACGGTTGTCGCCCGTCATCATCACCACGTGGATCCCCGCATCCTGAAGCTTTGCCACCGATTCTGCCGCCTCGACACGCAAGGGGTCGGAAAGACAGACCGCCCCCACCATCGTCAGTGAGCCTCGCAAGCCCGACGCCAAGGATGCGGCAGGGAGATTTTCCTCGCAAACTGCCAACAAAAGGACTCTTTCTCCGCTTACGGTGCGCTCGCGGATGCGCCGCTCGGTCTGCACGCGCGAAAAATATCCCGTTCTACCATCAGCCAGCAGGCTTTTGTCAATCAAAGGGAGCAATCGCTCGGGCGCGCCGAGGATCAGTGTCATTCGACTTTTTCCCATAAGGCTGACCGCCGAATATTTACGGCTGCTGTCAAAGGGGAGACGCGAGGTTACACGGTAGCCACTCGGTGCAGACAGATGCAACACGCACTCCAAGAGAGCGCGCTCGGTTGCGCTCCCTCCAAGTGCCGCAGGCTTTCCAAGCGCGTTTTTTCCTGCCACGGCATCGCTCCCCAAGCGAAAGGCAAGCGAAACAAGCTCCAAAGTCTTTCCCTTTTTCGCAAACGCCTCCGAGGGGGGCAAAAAATTTCCATCTCCGTCCAAAAAGGAGACCACCTTCATTTTTCCCTCGGTCAGCGTTCCCGTTTTGTCGGTGAACAGAATATTCATGCTCCCTGCGGCTTCGATCCCCACGGGCTTGCGCACCAAAACCTGATCCCGCACCATTTTGCGGATATTGGAGGAAAGCACCACGGCGATCATCATGGGCAGCCCCTCGGGGACGGCGACCACGATCACGGTCAGCCCCAGGGTAAAGGCATGCAAAAGATGCGAAAAAAGATAAGACGCGTCGTGTAGCTTGAGCTTGATCAGCTCGATCTGCATTCCGCTATCCAAAAAAAAGGAATTGAAAAGATACGCCGCCGCTACAAGCACTGCCGCCACGTAGCCAAGGCGGCTGATCTGCTTTGCAAGCCTTGAAAGTCGCACCTTTAAAGGACTTTCGCGCACCTCCTCCTGAATCTCGTGCGAGATCTGACCGAGAAAGGAGCGATCACCTACCGCGCGTACCTCCATCTCGCCACTCCCCGCCGTAACGGTGCAGCCGCGCAAGAGTGCCGACGGGGCATCGGGCTTTAAATTTTCGTCATGGGTGACCGATTTGTCCACCTCTCGGCTCTCCCCCGTCATTGCGGATTGATCCACGCGCAAGCTTCCCTTGAGCAAAAGACCGTCCGCAGGGATCATCTCGCCCGCGCCCAGCAAAACGACGTCACCCACTACAAGCTCGGTCAAAGGGATCTCGCACACCACCCCGTTTCTGCGCACGCGGCACGGGGCGTTGCTGACCTCCGAAAGCTTGGCAAACGCACGCGCCGAGCCATGCTCCGATAGTGTAGAGATCAGCGTGGCGAGAAAGACTGCCACTCCAATCCCCGCGCTCTCTATCCAATTCTCACTCCCATTGCGAAGCATCAACACCAAATTCACGGCAAGCGCCGCAAGCAAAATGCGTATGATGGGATCATTCAAGTTGGAAAAAAAAGCGTCCCAAAAAGCTCTTTCCTCTCTGCTCGGTCAGCTTGTTCGTGCCATGCGCGCGCCGCGATGCCTCTACCTCGGCATCACTCAGCCCCCTTGTCCGCTCTTGCACCCTCTCTCGGTATCCGTTCATCAAAAAAACGCCTCCGTCTCCATACAGTATCCTTTCTACTATATGTTTTCAAAGGCGTAATTATGTCATCATGCTGTGTCTTAACAAAAGATAGTACCTTGTAACAACTAAAACTTG
>JAGANE010000189.1 GCA_017624395.1 Clostridia bacterium | reverse complement strand
CGTGATCCTTTTCCTTTTGCAAAAGGCTTTCGGGAATAAACATGGGCATATAGACGTTTTCATGTCCCAGTGCCTTGAAGCGTGCATCAAGATCCTTTTGGATATTCTCCCAGATCGCGTAGCCGTAAGGACGAATGATCATACAACCCTTGACGCCCGAATAATCGACCAACTCCGCCTTTTTGACGACGTCGGTATACCATTGTGCAAAATCGACGTCCATCGACGTGATCTGCTCTACCATTTTTTCATTGTTTTTTGCCATAACAAAACCTTTCCCTGCTCCGCAAAAGAAATTTGCGGAACGATGTCGCATAAAAGCATAATTTTACATTATACTAATTATAACCCAAGGAGAGGAAATTGTCAAGATGTTTTTGAAATTTGAAGGTGCTTTACATGCAAAAAAAGGATTTCCCAACCATCCGTCTCTGTAACGTAGCGGTTCACGATATTTCCCTGAACGATGCGGTGGAAACGGCGTTATCCCCCCGCCCTTCCCCCTGCTTTGTTGCCACTCCAAACGCGCTGATGCTGGACGCCTGCCGACGCGATACCGACAGCGCCGAGCTACTATCGCGTGCCACACTCTCACTCCCCGACGGTGCGGGGGTTCTGCTTGCCGCCAAAAAACAAAAAACGCCGCTTGGCGGACGTGTGGCGGGAATTGATTTTGGAGAAGCGTTGCTTGCGCGCGCGGCACGTGACGGCTTGCGCGTATTTCTGCTTGGAGGTCGTGACGGGGTGGCACAACGGGCGGCGGAGCAGCTGACGGCACGCTTTGACGGACTTGTAATTGCGGGAACCTATTGGGGATATTTTAATCGGGACGGCGAGGACGACCGCACCGTTTGCTCGGTCATTCGTGCCTGCCGAACCGACGTTTTGCTGGTCTGCCTCGGTTTTCCCCTGCAGGAGCGTTGGATCGTCTCCCACCTCCATCAACTTGACGGTATCCGTGTGGTCGCAGGTCTGGGGGGATCACTGGACGTTTGGTCGGGGGATATTGGTCGCGCCCCTCGTCTGCTTTCACGCATTGGCTTAGAGTGGGCATGGCGAATGCTCCTTCAGCCAAAAAGGCTCCGACAGCTGCCTGCAATTGTCAGATTTATTGTAAAATGATGCTTTATTTACCAAGGTCATTCGGTTAATAAGAAGGATTTACAAGCGCTTTCCCAATATCCTTTTCAGCTTTTGGGAAAGATACGCGGCGAGCAGAGATTTGACAACGTCAAAGGGCAAAAACGGAAGCACGCACACGACAATTGCCGCAAGTGGATCGGTCTGCATCACAAGCGCATACTGCAGTGTTCCGCAAAGGTAGCAAAGCAGGACACCGACAAGGCAGGCAACAAATCCGCTACGGATCGAGGCTTGATTTTGCCACCGTTGTCCGATCCTCCGAGAAAGCAGACTGACCGTTAGAGAAACAAGCAGATACGACCAAAGATAGCCGCCCGTAGGGCCTGCGAGGATCATTGCGCCGCTCCCTCCTCCGCCAAACACGGGAAGTCCGCAAATGCCCAACAGTAAAAACACGGTAACCGAGGTCAGTGCGCGCACGGGAGGAAGGATCAGTGAGGTAAGAAGAACACCCAAAAGTCCGAGCGAAACGGGAATCGGTCCAAACGGCACGGCAATGGGAGACAAAACGGCAATCAATGCCGCAAACAGTGCGCAAAGCGTCAGCTTGTGCAGTGATCTGCTATCCTTCACACGCATTCCTCCCTTCGTCTCATCTTGCGTTTATTTTAACATAAAGGCAAGAAATTGTCAATCGTTTTCCAAAGAAAGTCTATTGACAAAATCCGCGATTTGCTTTATAATAGACAAAGAGGATCCCAAAGGATCCTCAGTTTGACGACAAACCTCATTTGGAAATCCTATGGGTTTCCAAATGCACAAATTCCTTAGCCGCTTTTCTCTTGCAGAAAGTAGGCGCAAGAGAAAAGCTTGCAAAAGAGAACGCCGTAAGGGGGATTTCGCTCTCTGTGGAGAGCGAGGAGGGTTACGCCCCCTCCACCGCGCAAGCTTTTGAAAAAGCTTGACCAAAACTTTTCATCAAAATGAAAGCACCGACCATCTTGTCAAAAACCGAGAGGATCCCAAAGGATCCTCAAAGCACTTACCGATAAAATTTGTGATTTCCGATCGTAAAGGCATACGGGCGGTTTTTGGAGATCCAATTGTTGGTTGCGATCCGAGGATTCATAAAAAAGAGAATATCCTCCGAAAGCGTGTATCCCTCCAAGCAGATCTTTGCCGCGATCACCGCGCTTGCCGTGGGCGGATTGTAGATGGTTCCAAACGACACGGGAGAAAATTGCGTTCCGTGCTTGCGATCAAAGATCACACCGTAAATGGTATTGGGATAGGAGCTGCTGCGCACGCGGTTCAGCACTACGTTCCCAACCGCTATCTGCCCCTTGAGAGGCTCTCCCTTTGCCTCAGCAGATATGATGCGTGAAAGCCAATACAGATCGTCCTTGTCATAGTCTGCCATCGGAACTGCACGGCGTTCCCCCTCAGTGGTCAGCTCCACGCAACGCGCACTCGCGTTCCATGAAAGCTCCTCCGCAAAGGCGCGCGCCAAGGGTCGGATCGGTACGTACATATGTCCGTCCAGATTCATGACCTTGCCCACGGTGTAAAAGTAATGCCCGTTGGCAATGATGTAAAGCGCGTTGTTTTGCACCGTCAGCGTCAAATCATCGGTTTTGACCGTGGCGGTTCCCGTTTTGCCGTTCCACGTGAACCGACATTGATCCAGCAGATTGCAAAAGTTGCGAAGCGGCACGTAGGTGATGGAATCAATGATCACGCATTCGCCGTCCAGCACCTCCCTGCCGTCAAGATAGACCTTGGTGGGCGTGGCGTTGCTTGGAAATACGACGTCTGCCGATGAGCCGATCGTCATGCCGCACGCAAGCAGCACGCAAGCCATCAACGCAATCAGCATTCGTCGAAGCCTGTCTGTTCTTCGTTTGTGTTGGGTCCTCATAATTACCCCCTCCTTGTGTTTTTTCCTGCGCCGTCCTCCCTTGATGACAATACCATTGTAACAAAAAAATGGTGAAAAATCAACCCACACTTTATGGAAACACAGTCAGCAACAACCAGTGATGCCAGACTCGGGAAGCACGGGAAAGGATTTCCGAAAAAAAACAATTTATCAAAAAAGGAAAAAGATAAGCATGAAACATTACACACACGTCATATGGGATTTTAACGGCACGTTATTTGACGACGTGGACGCGGGAATTGAAAGTGCAAATCGACTGCTTGCCAACCACGGGCTGCCAAAGCTCGTCTCGCGCGAGCAGTACCGCTCCCTGTTCGGCTTTCCCATCATTGACTACTATCGCCGTCTCGGCTTTGATTTTTCCAAAACACCTTACGCCTCCCTTGCCTCGGAGTGGGTTCCCTATTATCTTTCCTGCAGTGCAAATGCACGGCTTCACAACGATGCCATTGCCACCATGGAAGCACTCCGTGTGCGCGGGATCGTTCAATTGGTGCTTTCGGCAACCGAAAAAAACATGCTGACACAACAGATCGACGATTTGGGACTTTCCCCTTATCTTGACGAGATTTTGGGATTGGATGACATTCACGCATACAGCAAGGAGGAGATTGGGCTGCGCTGGAGAGACCGCCATCCCGATGCGTGCGTACTGTTTGTGGGAGACACCGACCACGACGCGCAGGTTGCAACCGCCATGGGTGTTGACTGTATTTTGGTAGCAAGCGGACATCAATCGCGCGAGACGCTGGAAAAGCTACATCCGCTCGCCGTGCTGGATCACCTTGGCGAAATAGAAGCGTATTTCCATAAATAAAATTGTAACATAAGAAAAAACCACTTATCACCGTTTTATTTCGGTCATAAGTGGTTTTTAAAATGGATATATCACATGAAACAACTGATTTTTTGGCGAGATTCCAAACGCGAAAAATCGCGTTTGATCCGCCCTACGGTCGGATTTCGACTGTGTCCCGCCGGACACCGTAGGTGTCATTCTGAGCCTGTCGAACTTTTTCCACCGAGATCCCGAACAGTACTTCGTACCGTTCGATCCTCGCGTTGCTCG
>JAGANE010000188.1 GCA_017624395.1 Clostridia bacterium | reverse complement strand
TGACTTGACGGAACACTTTACGTTGAGGATGATATACCTACATGGTCTTCTGCCACGAGTGGACACAATGCGGATACGGTGAAATGTGCTACATCAGGTTGAGTGATGATCTTTCGCGTGCGGTGAGTGGGCCTCAGCTTATGTTCCGCGCCAACGAGCCCGAGTGGGCGGTGAGCTGTGTAAGTGACAGACCCGGATTTGTTACCGACGGTCCGTATATGCACAGAGTGAGTGACGGACGGCTTATTATGATCTGGTCGAGCTTCAGAAAGAACGGTGACTCAAACGCTTACGTTGAAGCGATGGCATATTCTGACAACGGCAAGATCGATGGGCAATGGATCCATGCGGAGAGACTTTTGATGCGTGACGATGGCGGTCACGGGATGCTTTTCAGAGACAAGGATGAGAAGTTGAGGCTTGTTTTGCATTCTCCAAATATAAGAGCGCATGAGAGAGCTTTGATATTAAACGTCAAAGAAAGCGAAGCAGACGGCTTGCTTGAAATAGTCGAATAAATTTAGGGGCTGTTCCGAAAACCAAGGAACAGCCCCTTTTTGCTGAGTGAAAGATCGTAATTTAGCGAATAGTCTACAATGTAGGGCGGGGGCAAGCCCCCGCCCTACGTTGGTGTAACAGGCCGACAAATCAAAATTTGAAATCTTTTAAAGCAGGTTTATCATCAGGAGCGCGGCAAACGACAGGACGATGCCAATTATACACTTTGCGTTTATCTTTTCCTTGAATATGATCGATGACATCAAAAGAGACAGTATAACTGCGCCTCCCTGGTTCAACGGATAGAGCTTGACTGCATCAAGGTGCTGTGCGGCTACCGTTTTGAAATATGAATTTGCAAAGAGACACACCGCCATTACTGCGACGTAGATCCATATCGGTTTTATTACCTCGTGGGCGGGGCGCGGTTTGTTGTCTCCTTTTTTATCTGCTGCGCGGAAGGCGAGATATGCTATTATGAGCGTTACCGCCGCAAATACGTAAGTATAAAAGTTAAATGCAGCAACAGAGCCGTTCGGATAGGTTCGTACGAACCATTTTTGCGAGAAGTCCGCAAGTCCGTTTGATATTCCGCACAGCAGGAGCAATACGATGGATGCGATGCTCATTTTTCCTTTGAGCGAAGTGTTATAGGTACACATTATGAATACCGCAATAAGAAGGACTGCTATGCCTATGATCTGCCAGAGTCCGATATGCTCGTCAAAGAAAATTCTACACATAACGATTGGGACGGTGACGCCGAGAAGCAGGAACACCTCGACCATCATATACGCTCCGCTTTTGACTGACAAAAGCCAGCTTACGACGAACATTGCTGACGCGACCCCTGACAGTGCGGTTATGAGGAGCATAAGGGGATCTGTGCTGAGTGAGGCTACGTCGCCTTGGATCGCGAGAAGCGCGAAGCCGATGAGGATACAGGCAAGCATGCGGAGTACGTTTATGATCATTGAGTCGGAATTTGACTTTATGGCATAGCTCGTTTTCTTTCCGCAATAGCCTTTTGTTATTCCTGCCGCGAGGGCGAGAGCTAAAAAGAGGTAACCCATATTTTTCTCCGTTTTGCCTTTACTGGCCGTGTGTTTTTGATCGAATTGGATTGCTGTTTGAATTATACATGTTTATTATTGTGATGTCAATGGGTAAAACGATTGGATTATGGATTTTTTTGATTTTTATTTCGGCTGTGCGCCCATCGACAAATCTATCTTTGTATTGTTTGAGGTTTTTGGGGTGAGGGGGGATGCAAGGGGGGAGAGGGTACTTTTTCCTCTGAAAAAAGTACCCTCTCCCCCCTTGCGTATATGGGAAAATCTATTAAACTATTCCCTGTGCCATCAT
>JAGANE010000026.1 GCA_017624395.1 Clostridia bacterium | reverse complement strand
TGAGGAGCTTGACGATGCCGAAAATGTCAAAATAACGGAATTCCATAAACATGGAAAGCTGCAGGGTCTGGTGAGGTACGATCATGGTCAGCATTACCAGCATAAACAACAGGTTTCTGCCGCGGAACTTGAACTTTGCAAAGCCGTAACCGATCAGACAGCAGATAAACGTCTGAATGATGGCACAGCAGAACGAAAGCGTAAAGGTGTTGATAAACGCTTCCCAATATCCAAGCTCGTTGATGATCGCACGGTAAATATCAAGCGTAAAGTTTTTGGGGATCAAACGAACCGTTACGTCCACGAAGTCCTCCGGCGCCATAAAGGAGCCGGAAATCTTCGTCAGGAACGGGAACAATACAATGTAGGAAATACCTACCATCAGCACGATGCGGAAGATTGCCAAAACGACCTTTGCAAGGAAGTGGAGGTTCAGAAATTTGGCTTTCAGTCTTTCTTTCAGCGGTGAACGGTCGAAATCGACACGGATCTTGTTTTTGCTTTCCCGCTTAATGACCGGTTTCTTTTCAATATTTTGCGCGTTCATTTCATTCCCTCCTTCTTTAGTCGTTCTTGCGTTGGTAGAATACAAACGCAGAAAGTACCGAAGCAATAATTGCAACAACCGCAATGACGATCATAAAGTAGATCCAAGCCATTGCCGAGCTGATAACCTGACCGTCCTGATCGGCGTAGACCTTGGAAATATACGACATTACGGGGTTACTGTCGGTGGTAAAGGAGTCGATAATGGTATAAACACCGTTTACCAGAATCATCGGGCTGATCATCGGGAAGGTGATCTTCCAGAAGGTTTCCCATGCGGTTGCACCGTCAATCTTACAGGACTCGTAAATTGCGGGGGAAATCGACTGCAGACCCGACAAGAAGATCAGCATCTGTACGCCCGCGCGGTTTACGATGTCGTAAATGTTGTTGATTGCCTCGGTTACGTATTGCACGATACCCGTACCAACCTTCATGTTGGCAAACAATCGCTCCATATCCATGGTGGAGATGATCTCGTCGGCGGTGCTTTTTCCACTACCGTCGTCGATACCGCTGGTGTCCTCCATGTAGTCGCTCATGATATCCGCCGCCGCGATGCTCTCCATAATACCCGTGGAAAGAATAACGGGAATAAAGAAGATTGCACGGAATGCGCCTCTGCCTGCCGCCTTTTGGTTTAGCATAACCGCCATAAAGAGCGAGAAGATCAGAATTGCGGGAATATCAAATGCCAGCTGCGTCAAGCCCGAAACAAGGATCTGAACGAAATCAACGTCGGTAAACAGTGCCTCGCTATAGTTGCCCCAACCGACAAATTCGGTCTGGTAGCCGGCTCCCGTATTTGCCGAAATCTTGATGGTATGGAAGCTCAAAAAGATCGACTCATATACCATCGGAAGGTAGATCAGAATAAATCCGATCAAAAACGGAAGAATAAAGAACCAACCGGAGCGTGCCTTGCGGCGATCGAGGGAGGCGATCTTTTTTCTTCTCGGCTTTACAGCCGATCCCATATTTACATCTTTTGTCATGAGAATTCAACCTCCCTTTCTCAATTGTGGAAAATTACAACGTAACCGCCGCTGGGAATCGTGTACGTAATGATCTCACCGGTGATGGGATCCTCGTAATCTACGATTACAGAGAAGTTGTTGTAGTTCAGAATAAAGGACTTGTAAGCGGTCTTTTCGTGGGTCGTCTCGTCACGGTCACCGTAGGTTACCACAACGATCTGATTGTTATCCACGCGATACTTATCGTAGACCTTTTCATCATCCTCGCCGCCTTCTTCCTCCTGCGTCTCGTCGTCAAGCTCTCCACCTGCGAGAATGCTCTCCTCGGTATAGAATGCGCCTGCAGCGGTCAACGCCTGCTTGATGGTCTGGTAATCCTCAGCGGTAATGATAACATCACCCGTCTCACCGCCCTCGGAGTCCTCGTTGGATTCCTCGGAAGCAGTTGCAACATCATCGGAGGAGCTGCCACCCAAATTGGGGTGATCCATCTCGTCGATCAAATTGTTCAAGGCAGTCATTGCCTTGGTAACAACGTACTCGGGAGAGCCTTCGGTCACAAAGGAAATGTTCTTTTGAATCTCAGCGGTCGATTTTGCAAGCTCCTTCTCAGCAGAAGCCTTATAAGCATCGATCTTGGCAACCATATTTGCCTTGACCTCAGCACTCAGGTCGGACGCATTGATCACTGCCTTTGCAGCCTCAACCTCAGCAATCAGCTCCTTACCCTTTTTCTCAAGCGCGATCAGCTGCTTGTGCTGCTTCAGAATATCCGAAGCCAAGGTCTTGATTGCGGAAAGTGCGGATTGCAGAGGCTTGATCGCATCCTCGGGCGTCTTTGCCTCGGTAGCGTTACCGTGGTCATCATAGTACTCATGCAGAGACTT
>JAGANE010000187.1 GCA_017624395.1 Clostridia bacterium | reverse complement strand
GTCAGGGAAATAGCGTCATTATAACCCTCAAGCGAGCCCTTTTCCATTACCAAAGCAAAATTAACGTAGGTATCGTCCTTTACAATACCTTGCAGAACCGTGGAATAGGTGTAAGTATTGCGCTTGGAATTGTTTCTTGCCATCTGCGTGTAAAACTTACCGTCAGCACCAACCGTGACAGCAAACATGCAGTAGCCGTTGGTTCCTGTCAAACGCAAATCAAGCACTCTGGTTTCACCGCCGGTCATCTCTGCGGCACGGTCAACATCCTCAATCTTGAAGCGCAAGAACCACGTTGCACCGTTTTCAGTATAAATCTTTTGAGTATCTACAGAATTGGGAGACTGCAAGCTTGCACCGCGCGCAATATTGGTTGCGGTTCCCTTTACAGGGTCTACATTAAAGCTGTTTTTAAAGTTGTCGGAATCTACCGCGTCGGGCGTTCCATTGAACGTGATTGCACCGGTGTCGGGATCAGCGGTGTAGGTGTTTTTGTTTGTAGCCGTATAAGCCACAAGATCATCCTTTACCGCGCCAGCCGTAGCCTTATCGGTCAGTGCCTCGGCAACGGTTGCGCCCTTAAAATCATAATGGATCACCAAATGATCATTAAGGGATGTGGTGGTTTCGGCGCTCGTTGGAATCATTCCGACCACGAACAAGTTGAGTAGCATAATGAGGGTAAGTGCGTAGGATAAAATTTTTTTCATAGTCGTTCTCCTTTTTTGTTTTGTTTTTTGATTTGCGCACAAGCTTGCACTTATATTGTATATATTTCCCCCCCTTTTTTCAACATCATTTTAGGAAAAAAAACTGTCAAAATCGGAATATACATAACAAAAGTCCTTTTCTTCCAAAAAATTCATGGTCTTTTTGTGTTAAATCAACATATATTTTGATTTTTTTCTATTGCTTTTTCAAATCGTTTATGTTATACTTGTACCATAGACCGAAGGAAAGGAGATTCTCAAATGGCAGAGGAAAAACGTTTTTTGCAAAAGCCATGCGCATATTACGAGTACGCGCAGCAACAATCCACCACGCTTGGAATCTTTAACCAATCCACCCTGCAAAAGGACTTTCATCTCCACATTTTTTGGTGTCGCTATATTCATTACTGCGCTCATCAAAAATATCCCCCCAATACCAAGCTGCACGCCCATTCTTTTTTTGAATTGCATTGCATTTTAAGCGGTACAATGATCTACAATGAGCGAGATGCGGAACCAAAGGAGCTTTCGGCGGGAAATTTTATCTTAATCGCACCGCGAAATCAACATTTCCTCAAAAAAAGCTCTCCCGACGCGGAGAGCCTTGCAGTTACCTTTGAGCCGATCTGCGAGGATACCGAGCAAGGAAAAAAATTACAACTTCGCTTTGACTCCATTATCAGTATGGTAGCAGAGCTTGATTCAGAAGCATACCAACTGATCGAATTGATTATGCAGGAATTTCACGATAATCAACCCTTCTGCGCCCAGAACGTAAAATCACTGCTTAATATTCTTATCACCAATCTTATCCGCACCATCTTTGAGGAAAAGAACCTTACCAATACCGCCGAGCCACTATGCGACGCACGCCTGATCGATCTAAAAAAATACATATCCGATAATCCAAGCCGCTTTTTCAGCGTCTCGGAGCTTGCCGAATACCTAAATATCAGCACACGACATTTAAACAACATTATAGATGATGAAATGGGAATTTCCGCTAAAATGTTTATTGATACGCAAAAGGTAAAGCAAGCAAGAAAATTGTTGCTTGAAACCGACCTGAATTTGCAACAAATCAGTGAACAACTCGGATTTTCTGATCACAACAATTTCAACCGATTTTTCAAACGAGTGGAGGGTATGTCCCCCGGAATCTTCCGCCGATCCAAGGGGGATTTTAAGGATAATAAGAATAATTAAGAAACGCAACCAGCCACCTTATCGACAAGAAGGTGCTGGTTGCATATTGCTATTGTGGGATTGTTCCGAATCTAATATTTTTATTCTGTTCTTTATCTGAATTATATTCTTATTCGAGTTCTTACCTGAACAATATTTTTATTCGACTTTTAACCTGCAATATTCATCGTTTTTATTCAAATAATTACCTGAATATATATGGGATAACATCAAAAAAGTTGGCTTTCTTATTCTAATATTTACCTGAATTCACAACATTCCTTAAAAAGAATCACCCCCGACGCAGAAAGCTTTGCAGTGACCTTTGAACCAATCTGCAAGGACACCGAGCAGGGCAAAAAACTGCAAACGCGATTTAATTCGATTATCAGCATAGAAGATGCACTTGATTCCGAGTCATATCAATTGATCGAGCTTATCATGCAGGAATTCCACGACAACCAAGCCTTTTGTACGCAAAACGTAAAATCTTTGCTCAATATTCTCATCACCAATTTTATTCGCTCAATCTTTGAACAAAAGCAATTTAAAACTTCTGCGTGGCAGCTGTACGATACAAGACTGATCAATTTGGAAAAATATATCTCCGATAATCCAAACCGCTTTTTCAGCGTCTCGGAACTTGCCGAATACCTCAATATCAGCACACGCCATCTCAATAATATTATTGATGATGAATTGGGCATTTCCGCCAAGAGCTTTATCGACATGCGCAAAGCAAAGCAGGCAAGCAAGCTTTTGCTGGAAACCGATTTGAATTTGCAACAGATCAGCGAACAGCTCGGCTTTTCGGACCACAACAACTTCAATCGTTTTTTTAAACGCGTGGAGGGCATGTCTCCCGGAAGCTTTCGCCGCTCCAAGGGAAGCTTTAAAGATATTTAAGGCAACACCGCATCATTCTGATTGCGCAAATGCGCCGTCAGATTTTTCGTCAAACAAACAAAATTGAAGCAGGCAATAGTGGATCTATTGCCAATGAGATTTGTGCAGTAGGACGGAAAAGATGCAAGCAGTTGCGTGATCAAGGCGTTAGCTGCGAATTGTGCGATGTTGCCTTACCCCTCGGTTGTAAATAAAAAGCCTGAACAGGGTAAAAATGTCCTCTGTTCAGGTTTTTTTGAATTTGGTAGAATTACGTTTGAAAAACTCAAAGCTTTTTGTCATCGGTGGCGGGGTTATCGATGAGCTGACCGTCTTTCGTAAAGCGGGAGCCGTGGCAGGGGCAATCCCAGGTGTGCTCGGCGCGGTTGTATTTGAGGGCACAGCCGAGGTGAGGGCATCGGGGTGCGGTGGGGGTGAGAAGTCCCACTACCGAATCAAAGGCGTTGACGGCAAGCTGTGGGCGCAGGACGGTGCGCGAGGGATCGAAAACAGCGGCGTACGGATTGTTTTTCCCTCGCACAAGGTCACAGAGAATGTCGGCGGCGACCATGGCGTTGGTCATACCCCACTTGTTAAATCCCGGTGCCACAAAGATGTCGGGTGTGGATTTTGCATATTGCCCGATATAGGGGATATTGTCTAGCGTCCATGCAATCCTGCGTTGCCCATTTGCCGACGATCTCGGCGTTTTTATAGTGCTTGCGGGCAAAATCTGCAAGCTCCTGCCAACAGCCGCCCTGTTTGCCTGTGCGATGTCCACCGCCGCCGAGAAGCAGAAAGTCGCCATAATTGCGGAAGGACATTCCTGTGTCGGATTCGTCCACATACATTCCGCTGACGTTCTGTGCGTTTTTGAGAGCAAGGACATAGGAACGGTGCTGATAGAGCTTTAAGGGGTACAGACCGTGCTTATTGAGCATGGGAAAATGCGTTGCGATGATCAGCTTTTTGAAGGAAATCGCGGATTGGTTTGCGATTGCCATCTTGGGTTTAAGTTCTGTGATCTTGGTATGCTCGTAGATTGGCAGATCTTTGGCAATGGCATAGAGAAATTTCAACGGGTGAAACTGCGCTTGATCTTTTACGCGCACCGCGCCCGCGACCTTGAACGGAATCTCGTGAGCATCCGAAAGTTCGGCTTTGACACCGATACGGTTTAAAGCAACCACTTTCCTCTCAATCTTCTAGACATCGGATAAGGAATAGACGAAGTTATCCCGCGTTTCATAGTCGCAGTCGATATCCTTGCAAAGACGGGCGTATTCCTTGATCGCCTTGCTCTGCGCCTTGACGTAAAACCGCGCATAATCCTCACCAAAGCGGTGGATCATCTTGTCGTAGATGAGTCCGTGCCCCAGCGTGATCTTCGCCGTGGTGTTCCCCGTAATGCCGCCGCAGATCTCGGTCGCCTCCACCAACATACAATCCACGCCCGCATTTTTGAGCTTATAGGCGCACAAAAGCCCCGCAATCCCGCCGCCGATAATCAGCACGTCAACATTTTTATCCCTATTAAGCGTGTCAAAACGTGGTTTCTGCAACCTTTTCTCCCATACCGATTCCATATCATTCCTCCGAGTTTTAATAGGATTAGTTTTGGCGGTTTTGGGGAAGGATATACGCATATTTCCTCTCATTTGATCGCACACTAAAAAGAAACGCTTGGAGGCATTATGGATATTATAAAAGTTATCTTAACCGCATTATTATCGGTGGTATCGTTGTTTATCATCGCGAAGATTATGGGACACAAGCAGGTGGCGCAGCTTGACTTTTTTGACTACGTTTCGGGTATCACCATCGGTTCCATCGGTGCGGAGCTGGCAACCGAGCTGGAAAAGCCGTATAAGCCGCTGATTGCGCTATGCGTTTGGGGCGGCGCATCGCTCTTGCTCAATCTGATCGCACACAAGCTGCCGAAAACACGTAAATATATCAACGGAACGCCCACGATCCTCCTTGATGGCGGCAAGCTCTATCGCGCAAATTTGAAGAAGGCGAAGCTGGATCTCTCCGAGTTTATGCTCCTGTGCCGCGAGCAGGGGTATTTTGACCTTGACGAGATACAGGTAGCAATCTTTGAGCATAACGGAAAGGTCTCGATCTTGCCCCGTGCGGCGAACCGCCCCGCAACGCCCGAGGACTTGAAGATCACCGCCAAGGCGACGCACATCGGCGTGGAGGTCATTATGGACGGACGAATCATGGGCGAAAATCTGACCCGCATGGGTAGAGACGCGAATTGGCTCCATAAGCAACTCCAAGCGCAGGACTACAAGGACGCAAAGGCAATCTTCCTCGGCATCTACCACAAGGAGGAGGATAAATTGACGCTCTATCCGAACGAGTGACAGTTTGTGAGAAAAATGGACATAAAAGATCCGCCGATGAGGTTTCAATCGATCCCTCATCGGCGGTTTTGTTATTCAACCTTCAAAATATTGATTTTCTCTTTCTTCAAAAGGAACGCATACGCCACGAGCGAAACGATGCTGTCAAAAGCGTTACCGATACCAAACAACAAGGCAATCCCCGTAAGCGTTGGAGTCCAGACGTTCGTTGCGTAAAGAATGAACGCAATGCCGTAATAGATGCTATTCGTCACAACCGACTCAAAGAGCATATAATTCGTCTTGCCAAGACCGTAGAAGGTGGAGTCGAACACGTTTTGAATGGCAAACAGCACATAGAAGCTTACGAGAAGCATCACAAGCTCAAAGAGTTTATCCACGTCGGTAAAGCCAAGCACGTGCGTCATAAACGGTTTCCAAACAGGAATACTCACAAACCACAAAGCCGAAATGATTGCCGTGATACCGAAGTAACCAAGCGAGTTCCTTCTGATATTCTCCTTGTCGGTTGCAACCTCTTGCTTGATCAGCTCGCCAAGCTGAAGCACGGGCAGAAGCAGCCAACCCCAAATAAAGTTGTTTGCAACCCAATACGTTCCCTGCTCTCCAACCACGTTGACCATTCGCGCGATCATCACCATATAGGCAACGTTGCGCACAAGCGATTCCACCCCCGAAATGCTCCCAACCTTGGCGAATTCCTTTGCCCAAGTGAAGTTGAGATTTGACTTTGCAAAGACCTTGATTCCTTCCTTGGCGAGAAGCACAAGAGATACAACGAGCAACAAAGCGTTTACGATGATATTGGAATATCCGATTCCGTTGACACCGAGGTTTGCCGACACGGGCAAGGTGGATACGAGAAAGGTATCGGACACGATACACAATACAAGTCGTGCGCCTGTGAGCGCATATAGATATTTGCTTTTGTTCACTGTAACGAGCGCGACGAGGGCGAACTGCGTGAGAATCGAGAATATATTTGCAATACTCTCAATGCGTATGTAGGAGGCAGATGCCTCGATGATGCTTGTATCGGTTGCCATCAGCTTTAGCATCGGCTCTGTGAAGATCAGCACCACGGCAGATAGAACAACGTACACACAAAGCGAGATCAGCATTCCCGTCCGCACGCGGTTGGAAAACGCGTCCTTATCGTCTTTGACCTTGCCAACGAAATGGAACAGAGGAAGAATGATAGCCTCTTTCATGATTTCATAGAGCAGGTTCACCCACGAGAGCTGCCCTGCGATGGAGAATGACCATTCGCCCGGCAACTGACCGAGAAAGAACACGCGCACGGTGGTGTAGATCGTCGGTGCAAGTCCGAGGACGAGGAGCGCGGCAAAAAGCTTGTAATTGATGTTTCTTAATGAATGTTTTATTTTGTTAATCATTTTTTAATCCTCCAAAAATCTGTATTTTGATTGTTGTAGGATCGTACCATTCCACTGTCTTAATTATCTGATTTTGTTTTTATAGCTTTCGCGAACCTTGTCACCGTATTTTTTTAGGACAGTATCAAGTCCGCTTTGCAGATAGTCATAGAACACCCACGAAATATCGTAGCTGTGAGGTTCATCGTAAATAGCCGTATTGCCAAAGCTATGAGAAATATAGTTTCGCGTTTCC
>JAGANE010000186.1 GCA_017624395.1 Clostridia bacterium | reverse complement strand
GATCTACTGCGCGGCTACGGAGCGGCGGCGGCAGATTTTGACGGCGTGGATCGCCATATCGGGGTGGAATCTCTGACGGAATGGCTCAATGATGTGCCTCCGGAAACCGACCATATTCCGTTGACAGAGCGGCTGAATGAGATTTTTGCAGTGAATCTGCGTACGGTCGATGGCTGGAATAAAAATTGGTGGGCGGTGGGGTGGAGGACTGCTGGGGTTGTAGCGGGGAGACGGGGGTGTCGGTGCTTTGTGTCAGATTCCCGATCATAGCGGCGATCCGTCCCAAGGCTTCGGGGTTGGAGAGCAGGGCTGTCATCGCATCCGAGGGAGAGGTTGTTGCGGACGTCGCTTGCTTTTCTTCTTCCATAAAAGGCTCCTCCTCTCGTTCTTATTTGCGGCGGTTTTGCCGATAGCTGTCGTAAACGCTGTTCAGCTGCTGCAGATCCTCCTTTGTGGCACTTCCAAGTGCCTGACGGATCTGTGCGACGTTGTTGGGGTTGAGCCCCAGCATGGCAGGATCAATTCCCGCCTCGGCGGCAATGGTTTTGATCAGCTCCGCCAATTGCTCGTCGTTCATCGTAAGGATTCGGTTCAGCATCTTTTGATCAATTTGCATAGCATCAAAGCTCCTTTCCAAAAGGCGTATTGCGGTTCTCAACGTCAGTATATGAGCGTTTTCTTTTTTGTGTGAGGAGAGCAAAAAAAGCGGCAAACGGGTAGACAAATACCGCAAAAGATGCTATAATATAAGTATCGAACAGAGAAGCGATGGGGAGGTGTGACGTGAGCATGGAGATTTTGATCTTTTCGGATGCGCACGGAAGGCGCGAGGGAATGCAGGAGGCGATTGCCCGACAGGTGGGGCGCGTGGATGCAATCTTTTTTCTTGGCGACGGCTTGCGTGACGCCTACGCGTTGGATCACCCTTCACTTTATGCCGTGCGAGGGAACTGCGATTGGTTCTCCGAGGAGAACGCTCCTACTGAGATCGTCATGTCTCTGGAGGGGCATACGATCCTTGCCACACACGGTCACGCATACGGCGTTAAGAGCGGCAGAGGCGCGTTGATCGCACACGCCGCCGAGGTTGGCGCGGACATCGTTTTGTTTGGGCATACGCATCAGCCTCTGTCAGAGGAAATCCCCGCGGGGAGTGTGATCGGACAAAGAACACTGACACGCCCGATGTATTTGTTTAATCCCGGCAGTATCGGCACGGGCGGACGCTCGTTTGGAACTTTGCTCCTCTGCCGTGATACTGTCTTGCTTGCCCACGGAGAATTGTAAAGGCGAATTTTTCACAAAAAAAGGACCGCCGCAGGCGGCAGTCCTTTTTCAATCTCTGCTTATACTGTTTCGGGAGCGGGAGCCTCGGTGGCTTCGGCATTCTGCGCCTCGGCAACGGCAGCCTCATATGCCGCGATCACTGCATCCTCCATCATGCCGCGAAACTGCGCATTGATGGGATGTACGATGTCGCGGTAGCTTTCATCGGGATTCTTACGGCTGGGCATGACGATAAAAAATTTATCGCGTGCATTGATGACCTTAATATCGTGTACGGCGAGCTGACCGTCAAAGGTGACCGAAACGATTGCTTTCATGGGTCCTTCATCAAAAAGCTTTCTGACTTTAATATCTGTGATCTGCATGGTAAATTCCTCCATTCGGTGATTTTGCTTTCAGTGGTTTTCTCTGATGTATATAGTATAAAATGTTTTTGTGATGAATATTCAACGAAAAAAAGATATTTTTGTGAATTTCAAGCCCGAATGTTCATGATTCACTGAAAAAAAGTCGTATTTTGGTTACAATTTTAAGTTTTACTTTATATTTTTGAACAAAGGAAAGAGAGGTGGCGAGCCTTGTCCCTGCAAAATACACATTACGGTGCCGAGGCGATTGCAAAGGCTTTGCGGGAATGTCGGAGCATCTTTTTTATCGGCATCGGCGGCATCAGTATGTCGGCGCTGGCGGAGCTTTCCCTCCATCGCGGATTTTTGGTCGGTGGCTCGGATCGCACACAGACTGCCGTGACCGAGGCGTTGGAGCGGCAGGGGATCCGCGTTTGCTACGGACACGACGCCGCACACATTACAAGCTACGACGCTGTGGTCTATACCGTTGCCATTGATGCGCAAAATCCCGAATACAGAGCGGCAAAAGAGGCAGGAAAGCCGATGTTTTCACGTGCCGACTACCTTGGGTACCTCATGACCGAGTTTTCCACGCGTGTGGGCGTTGCGGGGATGCACGGAAAAAGCACCTGCACTGCCATGTGCGCAAGCATTTTCCTCGCCGCTGGCGATCCTACGGTGCTTTGCGGTGCGGCACTGCCCGCGCTTGGGGATTCCCCCTGTCGGATCGGACGCTCACGCGAGCAGATCGTCTTTGAGGCGTGCGAATATATGGATTCCTTTCTTGATTTTAATCCCACGTTGGCACTCGTCCTCAATATCGGAATGGATCACGTCGATTATTTTCATAGCATGGAGCAGATCCACCGTTCCTTTTTATCTTATGCAGAGCGGACGGGCAAGGACGGCATCCTGCTGTATAACGCCGATGATAAAGAAAGTCGCACGGCGTTTGCAGGCTTTGCAGGAAAAAAGATCACCTTTGCGCTGGATGCGCCTGCCGATTTTTGTGCCAGAGAGATAAGACAGGCGCGAGGCGAGACGGCGTTTGACTTTTATGAGCGAGGGGAACGTCTTTGCCGCATACAACTGCGCACCTCGGGTAGGCACAACCTTTACAATGCCTTGGCGGCGGCGAGCGCGGCAAGACTTTGCGGTGTTTCCCCTCAGCAGATCGCTCGGGGACTTGGCGAGTTTTGCGGCATCCATCGCCGCATGGAATACAAGGGAACGTTGCCCTCGGGGGCGGTTGTTTACGACGATTATGGACATCATCCCGACGAGATCAGGGCAACCCTTGCAGGGGCGCGGGAGCTTGGATTTGACCGCGTGTTGTGCGCCTACCAGCCGCATACCTACAGCCGCACGGCAGGACTTTTGAACGAATTTGCCACCGCCTTTGCCGATGCCGACCGTGTATTTTTTGCCGATATTTATGCCGCGCGCGAGGAAAACGTCTACGGTGTGACCTCTCAAACGCTTGCCGACCGCATTGGGGAAAAGGCGTGCTATTGCGGCTCCTTCGATGCCGTTGCCGAGAGTATCAAAAAAGAAGCCCGCAACGGTGACCTCGTCATCGTCATGGGTGCAGGAGACATCTATTACGTGTTTGATAAATTAGGGATATAATAATATGATTTGCGGGGGAGCCCCTTTTTGTAAAAAGGGGCTCCCCCGCACCCCCTCACCAAAAACTTTTATAAAAAGGGG
>JAGANE010000185.1 GCA_017624395.1 Clostridia bacterium | reverse complement strand
CGTGATGATGGTGGCAGCAACAATCGGGATCGTCACACTCGTCCTCGTCGTGATGATGATGGTGGTGATGCTCCGCCGCCTTGGCAAGACGGGCAAGCTCCTCCTCAATGGTGTCGCGACGCTCCATAGCCGCCAAAAGCTGTGCGCCATCTAACTGCTCCCATGGGGTGGTGACCACGGTTGCCGTGGGATTGTGCTCGCGCAGGAGAGAGACCGTCTCGGCAATCTTTTCCTCGCTCACACTCTGTGTATGAGAAAGCACGATACAACCCGCATTTTCGATTTGATCGTTGAAAAACTCTCCAAAGTTTTTCATATACATTTTGCATTTTTTGACGTCGGCAACGGTGGTAAAGCCGTTGAGGATCACATCATCGGCAGAGACGTTTTGTACGGCGCGGATAATATCCGAAAGCTTGCCCACGCCCGACGGCTCGATCAAAATTCGATCGGGGTGATACTCGTCCAACACCTTTGCAAGCGCCTTACCAAAGTCACCAACCAAAGAGCAGCAAATACAACCGCTGTTCATTTCGGTCACTTCAATTCCCGCATCCTGCATAAAGCCGCCGTCAATACCGATCTCACCAAATTCATTTTCGATCAGAACCAGCTTTTCTCCCGCGTATGCTTCCTTTAACAGTTTTTTGATCAGCGTGGTTTTTCCCGCGCCCAAAAATCCCGAAAAAATATCAATCTTGGTCATTTTGTTCTTCCTTCTTTTCTACAAAAAATCAAGTAAATTCATCAAACATCAACTGATATTATACTCCCAAGGAGCCAAAATGTCAACGCCTGCGGGAAGAAAAAAACTAATTTTTTTCTTTTTGGAGCTTTTGACATAAATTATTAACGTATTGTTCAAGATTATAAACTATATTTTATTAAAAAAAATTGTATAATATGATTAAGGATCTATAAAAACGAATGAAAGTGAGGATACAATCATGCCGGGACCCG
This sequence comes from Clostridia bacterium, assembly GCA_017624395.1. Lineage (GTDB taxonomy): Bacteria > Bacillota > Clostridia > Oscillospirales > CAG-272 > UMGS1865. The sequence continues at coordinate 4,666 of JAGANE010000185.1, read as the reverse complement.
GAGGAGGATCAAGAGGCGGAGGATTTGGAGGAGGCTCGCGAGGCGGTGGCTTTGGCGGAGGCTCCGGAGGAGGCTTTGGCGGCGGATCACGCGGCGGCGGCTTTGGCGGCGGATTTGGACCGAGAGGCCCTCGCGGTCCCTATTGGGGCTTTGGAGGCGGTTGGCGTCGCCGTCCCTATTACTACGGAGGCGGAGGTTGCCTGGGCGGTCTTTTGGGGATGCTGATAGCACCCATTATTCTGCTTTTGGTGGTTGGCGTTATGCTGTTCAGCTATGTCGGGACCGTGGTCTCCAACGTTGCAAACGGCGGGCAGGTCTACTACGATGAGGCTACCTTCCAAGGCTATGCCGATCAGCAATATGCCATCGAATTTCAAAATTCCACAGCCTATGAAAACAACCTGCTCATCGTTTTTCTGACCAATGAGGAGGCAGACGGATACTATGCCATCGCGTGGATCGGGGACAATGTCAAGAGCAATATCAGCGATATGTTCGGTGATGAAACCACCGAGTTCGGCCGTGCGATGATGGCATCGATCAGCAACGAGTACTATGCATATTCGTTAGACACGGGACTTGCCTCCACCATGGAAAAAATGACGGCAAAAATCGAAGCGCTGGGGCTTGAGACCTCGTTCAGAAACGACGTCAAGGAAACAGGAGAGGTCACGTCTCACCTGACCAACCATACCACGCTGAATTTGACCGAGGCAACCGTCAACGCGGCACTGAACGAATTTACCGAGACAACGGGGATCTCCGCCGTGATCGTGGTGGAAGACATGGAAAACGTATTTGGCAAAACCATTCCCACGTCCGACATCGTAACCATTCTATTTTTGTTGGTTTTGGCAGGTGTTGCGATCTATCTGATCGTCCGCACCGTCCGCAACCGCAAGAATAACAGTGACGATGGGCAGAACGGCAATTACAACAATCAAAACAATTCCTATAACAACGGCTCCTCCGATTGGTCATAAGAGCCACTTCCCTGCGCAAAGCCTTCCAAGGAAGGCTTTGCGCAGTCAATATTTCTCGTTCCCGTTTTAAAATGCAAAGGACCTCTCGCAAATTGCGAGAGGTCCTTTGCATTTTAAAATCAACCTTGAGAGGAGTAGTTGGGAGCCTCTTTGGTGATGTTGATGTCGTGGGGGTGAGATTCCAAAAGTCCTGCATTGGTAATGCGGACAAATTTGCCGTTTGCCTTCAACGTCTCGATATCGGGGGCACCGCAATAACCCATACCCGAGCGCAGACCACCCATCATCTGATAAACAGTGTCGGCAAGCGCACCCTTGTAAGGAACACGTCCCTCAACGCCCTCGGGAACAAGCTTTTTGTTGTTCTCCTGGAAGTAGCGATCCTTGGAGCCGTTTTCCATAGCGGCAATCGAGCCCATGCCACGGTAGACCTTAAAGCGTCTGCCCTGATACAGCTCCTCCTCACCGGGGCTTTCCTGACAGCCTGCAAGGAGAGAACCAACCATGATCACGTTTGCGCCTGCGGCAATTGCCTTGACCATGTCGCCCGAATATTTGATACCACCGTCTGCGATGACGGGAATGTTATGCTTTGCTGCCTCCTCGGCTGCATCAAAGATAGCGGTGATCTGCGGCACACTGATACCTGCCACGATACGGGTGGTACAGATGGAGCCGGGACCGATACCTACCTTCACCGCATCGGCTCCTGCAAGGATCAGATCTCTTGCCGCCTCCGCCGTTGCAATGTTACCGCCGATGACCTGTGCATCGGGATATGCCTCCTTGACCTTTGCAAGGCTGCGCAAAATATTTGCGGAATGTCCGTGAGCGGAGTCAAGAACAAGGAAGTCAACCCCTGCATCCAACAGAGCGCCCGCACGGTCGACCACGTCCTTGGTCACGCCAATTGCCGCACCGCAGATCAGTCTGCCCTTTACGTCCTTGGCGGAATTGGGATATTTGGTCGCCTTTTCAATATCCTTAATGGTAATCAAACCGCGGAGTGTACCCGTTTCGTCCACGATGGGCAGCTTTTCGATACGGTGATGGCGCAGGATTTCCTGTGCCTGTGCAAGATCGGTTCCCACGGGAGCGGTTACAAGGTTCTCCTTAGTCATCACCTCGCTGATCTTGACATTGAAATCCACCATGAAACGCATATCGCGGTTGGTAATGATACCGACGAGCTTTTTGTTCTCGTCACAGATCGGAACGCCGGAAATACGGAATTTGTGCATCAGGTTTTCGGCTTCGTAAACGTAATTGTCGGGATGCAGGAACAGCGGGTTGGTAATGACACCGTTCTCGCTTCTCTTTACGCGGTCAACCTGCTCTGCCTGACGGTCGATGCTCATATTCTTATGAATAACGCCTGCACCGCCCTCACGCGCCATAGCAATTGCCATATCCGCCTCGGTAACCGTATCCATTGCGGCACTCATCAAAGGGATATTCAGGGTGATACGGTTGGTCAGTCTGGTTTTGAGGCAAATATCTGCGGGCAAAACATCACTTTTGGCGGGAATCAGCAGAACGTCGTCAAACGTCAGTCCTTCTTTCACAAACTTTTCATTAAAATTCATTTTATACTTCTCCTTGTTCCGATGTATTTATGAAATTTATTTTATATATTATATCAAAATTCCATTCGATTGTCAAGATGCAAGCACGTTTTTTTTGCTTTTTCGCGCTTTTTTTCGACTTAGAGAAAAAAGCAGAAGCAAACACAAATGTTTTTGCACATTTTTTACGAATGACAACCGCGGCGGCACCATTCTTATTTTCCCGGAAATTCGGTTTGAGCGGCGGCATCAACCCAAAGGCGGAAGCCATTGTAAGGAAAGCACGAAGATATGTTAAATTACCGCTTAAAAAGTGCGTTAAAGGTTTTTAAAAGGGGTTTGGGGAAAACTTTTTTCAAAAAGTTTTCCCCAAGAAATAAAAATCAAACAATAAAATCTTATTCAAAATCCACGACGTCCACCCAAGAAAGCAGGAACTGACGCTCCTCGGGATTTCCCTTGACGGACTGTGAAGCGGCAACGATGGGAAGCCACTTTTGTACGTACTGCAATGCGGTATCGCTCTTTTTGCAGAAGGACTTCATGTAATAATCCGCCCCCTCCTTATCTCCCGCAAGACTGAACAAAAGATAGGTTCTTGCCACGTCTGCTGCGGCATTTCCCTGCGTTGCGTGTGCCCAGTCGATGATATAAAGCTCACCGTTGGGAGTTACAATGATATTGGAAGGATTAAAATCGCCGTGGCATACCTTGTTGTGCTTGGGCATTCCCTCAAGACGCGTATGCAGCTCGTAGCGCGTGGTGGCATCAAGATCGGTCTGGCTGATCTTGCGGTTCATTTTATCCTTGAGCTTGTTGAGCAGAGGTGCCTTCTTTTGATGCACCGACAGCTGCAGGTCCACCATCATATCAATATACTCGCATTTGCGGTCGGGATTCTCCTCCATCAGTTGCTCCAGCGTTTTGCCCTCGATGTATTCCAGAACGATCGCCCATCTGCCGTCAATTTTTTCAATTTCAAGAATCTTTGGAATATTCAGTCCCGTTTCCTCAACGCGTGCCTGATTGAGTGCCTCGTTGAGAATATCGGCTTTGGAATAATCCTGATCAAACAGCTTGATGCAACGATCTCCGTCACGGTAAATGGTCTTATTTTTGCTGACTGCAATCACAATTTTGTTTTCCATGAAAAAAATCCTCCTACATTATACGTTCTCGCGCTTACCGTAGTAGGCATTGAGATACATCTGCTTGATTTCACTCATCAAAGGATAACGCGGGTTAGCCCCCGTGCATTGATCGTCAAATGCCTGCTCCACCATATCATCAAGACGGGCAAGGAAGTCTGCCTCGTCGGCAACGTAATCACGGATGGTGGACTTCATGCCAACCCTTGCCTTCAGCTCATCAAGAGCCTTGATCAGGTTTTCTACCTTTTCGTCGTCGTTCTTACCGCCAAGTCCGAGATGGTCAGCTACCTCGGCATAGCGTGCCTTGGTGTGCGGGTGATCGTACTGCGAGAAGGTACCCATCTTTGCAGGGGTTTCGGAAGCGTTGAAGCGAATGACCTCGTCGATCATCAGCGCATTTGCAAGTCCGTGCGGCAGGTGATGGAAGGCACCCAGCTTATGCGCCATTGAGTGGCAAACGCCAAGGAAGGCGTTTGCAAATGCCATACCTGCAATGGTTGCGGCATTTGCCATCTTCTCACGCGCTACCACGTCGGTCTGACCGTTCTCATAAGCACGCGGCAGGTACTCAAAGATCACCTTGAGTGCGCGCAGCGCAAGACCGTCGGTATAGTCGGTGGCAAGCATGGAGGCATAGGCTTCCAATGCGTGCGTCACGGCATCGATACCAGAGGCGGCGGTAAGTCCCTTGGGGGCACTCATGTGCAGATCGGTGTCGATGATCGCCATATCGGGCATCAGCTCATAGTCGGCAAGCGGATATTTTACGCCTGTGACCTCGTCGGTGATGACCGCAAAGGGAGTCACCTCGGAGCCTGTTCCCGCAGAAGTCGGAATTGCGATAAAGTATGCCTTCTCGCCCATCTTGGGGAAGGTGTAAACGCGCTTGCGGATGTTGGCATCATCTTCTACAAAATAAATCATCGCTTTCACCTCCGAAAAATGATTTACATATATATTTTATCAT
>JAGANE010000184.1 GCA_017624395.1 Clostridia bacterium | reverse complement strand
GAGCAGTAGAAGCCGGTGCACTCGAGAACTACGTCTACGCCAAGAGCGCCCCAGGGGCAGTTTGCAGCGTCCTTCTCTGCATAGATCTTGATGTTCTTGCCGTTTACGGTGATGCTGTTGTCATCTGCGGATACGGTATCAGCCAGAGCGTATTTGCCCTGTGCGGAATCGTACTTGAGAAGGTGAGCGAGCATCTTAGGGCTGGTCAGGTCGTTGATTGCAACAACCTCATAACCCTCTGCACCGAACATCTGACGGAATGCCAGACGGCCGATACGACCGAAACCGTTGATCGCAACTTTTACGTTTGCCATTGGAATAATCCTCCGTTTTTATATAAAATTTTTTCAACAAATGGCAGGAAAGCATAACTTTCCATTCATCATATATTTTAACTCATTTTTTGGAAATATACAAGCCCTTTGACGAAAATTTATCAATTTTGTAACATTCAATTTAAAATCAACAAAAAAGAAGCCGCTTCTGTGTGCATTTTGCGAATGGATTTCGCTTCTTTTCTAAAAACAATCGCAAAAAATCAAAAAAATCTTACAAAAAGGTCTTGGAAAGCTCAAAGATAGGGGGGATCTCGTCTTGACAAAAAAGAGGTTTTGGTGTACAATATTGGTAAATCCATCAAACGAAACGAGGAATTCAAGATGAATAGCTTATATCCTTTGCAGCTTTGCGGCGTGACCAAGTCTCCCATTTGGGGAGGCACGCGCCTGCTTCGGGATTGGAATAAGACCTCTTCCCTTGCAACGGTGGGGGAGAGCTGGGAGTTGACCGTGCGTACAAACGAAAAATGCACCGTCAAAAACGGAGCCCTTTGCGGAAAGACCTTGGACGAGGTGATCGCATGCTACGGGGACGCCGTAACGGGAGGTGGCTTTGACGCGTCGGATTTTCCGCTCTTGATCAAGCTGATCGATGCCGAGGACGATCTCTCGGTGCAGGTACATCCCGACGACCTTTATGCCGCACGTGTGGAGAACGATCGCGGAAAGACCGAAATGTGGTATATCGTTGATGCCGACGAGGGGGCAGAGCTGATCTGCGGTCTTGCGGACGGTGTCACACGCGAGGATTACGCCAAGGCGGTGGGGGCAGGAGACGTAATGTCTGCGCTCAAGCGTCAACCCGTTTCTGTTGTCGAGACCTACTTTATTCCCGCAGGGCTTCCGCACGCCATCGGCAAGGGGATCCTGATTGCCGAGATCCAACAAAACTGTGACCGTACCTACCGCGTTTACGATTACGGACGCCGTCAGCCCGACGGAAGTCTGCGTGAATTACACGTCGAAAAGGCACTGGACGTCATTCGTCCCTTTAGCGATGCCGAGATCAATACCATTCGTTATGCCAAGGCAGAGGAGGGCTTTGATCCCACACGTCTTTTGGCGCATTGCGACTTTTTCCGTGTGGAAAAGCTGACGGCAACCCAAACCGCAACAACGGTTTCCAATGGGACGATGAGGCATTTGCTCTGCCTTTCGGGCAGCGCACAGCTTGTGTGTGACGGAAAGACCTACGACGTCTCTCGCGGTGACAGCTGGTTGATCCCCGCATGCCTTACCGACGTAGCGCTTTTGGGAGATGCCACCGTACTGCTTTCCTCGGTGGGATAAAGGACAGAATAAAAACAAGGCAGCGTTTCCGTGCTTTGACGGACGTTGCCTTGTTCTTTTTGGGGGAGAATTTTAGAGATGGGCTTAAAAATTTTCGCTGTTCCAGCCCCAACGGTCGGTAAATTCGTATTTGACGTAAACGTGATCGGGCGAGATCTCAAGCTCCTCCTCAAACAGCTTACAGACGGTGGCGGTCATGCGCGAGCAGGTCTCCTCGTCCGCGCCTCCAAACAGCTTGATCTCCACCATCGCAATGGGAAAGCTTTGATAGCCGCGGAACCACATACGGCAATTATCGGTAAAGTTGAGCATCAGCCAATACTCGCTTTTTCCTGCAAAGACGGAGATCGCCTCTCCCAGCTTTGCCTTCAGGATCTCCTCCTTTTCCTTGGAGAGTCGGATGTTGAGCTTGGTATCAATAAAGGGCATGGCAGTAACTCCTTTGAAGCGTTTTTTTCAGTATATCATATTTTTGCAGCAAAGTCAATCCCAAAATACGACAACTTGGCGAAATACACAAAAAAATCTTGAAAAATATGTAAAAAAAGCAGATTGACTTTTGAAATTATAAATGATATAATATTAGATATTTTATTTTTATATAAAGAAGGAGGACAAAACACCATGGAGATGGTATGGGAAGTGATTGAGGAGCTTCGCGAATTGAATGTCGTTACCATGATCATCCGCATTTTTCTTGCGGCGCTTGCAGGCGGAATCGTTGGCTTGGAGCGCGGCTTTCACGGACGTGCGGCAGGTCTGCGTACACATATGCTGGTTTGCCTTGGCGCGGCATTGACGGCATTGATTGGCTGCTACCTCAGCATCGAATTGGGCGGCTCCGATCCCCAACGTACGGGCGCACAGGTTATGAGCGGCGTCGGATTTTTGGGCGCGGGAACAATTCTACTCAAAAAGGGAAACTCACAAATTACGGGTCTGACTACGGCGGCAGGTCTTTGGGCAACGGCGGCAATCGGACTTTCAATCGGATACGGGCTTTACGAGGCGGCGATTGTTACGGTTTTTGTGGTTGTCACTGCCTTTACGCTGATGTCGCGCGTGGAGTTTCGCATGAACCGCAAGCGTCAAAGAGCCTTTTTCTATCTGGAGCTTGACAACGTTAATTCGGTTAAGGAAATGATCGATATTCTGTCTGCCGAATACGCAGCGGTTGAGATTCAAGTTACGCCCGCGCGCAGCGGACACCCCGAGCACGTTGGTATGGAGGCATTGATCCGTATTCCCCCCAAGGTGACCGTAAATGCTAAGATTCAAAAATTGGAGAGTCTGCAACACGTGATTTTTGCACTCCAAATTTCTTGATTTTTTTGAATTTGTCGTTTTTTTTGAAAAAATTTTGAATTTTTAAAGAAAAAATTTATTGTTCTGTTGACACCGACGCAATTTCGTGGTATGATATATGTAGAATACCAATTTGATTGGTGAAAACCGATGTGGAGGAAATAAAATGGACGAAAAGAAGTTGTATCTGTCCGAGGACATGGAAGACGACGCCCTGATTGCCGAAAGCGACGAAGCATTGGAAGCCGTTGAGGAAACGGTGGACGACGCTACGCTGGCAGAGGAGCTGCGCGCCGATATTCGTCTCTTGAAGGAAAAGGAAAAGCTGGTGGCTCAAAAGCTGTCGCTGGCAAAATCAAAGGGACTTTCCCCGCAGGTGGATCAGTGCCGTGCTCTTTTGCAAAAGGTAGTTGCCCATAGGCAGAAAAAGCAGGAGGAGCTGAAGGTTGTTGAGGAGCGCTTGCGTGAGGCAGAGGCAAAGAAGTTTGCCGCTGAATTTTCCGAGGAGATTGCAGACCTGACCGAGCATATCGAGCGCGACGTGCTGGGCATTGAGGAGGAGGAGCTTCCCGAGCCGCCCTCTTACGAGCCGATGTACGATCATTTGGCAAAATCCAAGCGTCTGTCGGCAATTTCCAAGGCGTTTGCATTTGTGGGTATTTTTGCGGGACTCATCGGCGCATTGATCTATATGCTGGTGGTAGAGTTTGCTTACATCCGTTTCAATTGGATCGACCTTGCCGTGTTTGGCGGAGTAGCTCTTGTGATGATCGTGGTCGGCCTTTGCGTGGGCGGTGCCTCCAACAGACAAAAGCGTATTGCGGAGACGATTGCACTTGAAATTGCCGAGCTTGAAGCGGCGTACGAGGCAGAAATGGCTGAGCGCGCACGCATCGAGGCGGAAAAGAGAGCAGAGTGGAAGAATGAGAACGCTGATGCTGTGATCGAGGCTTATAAGCTGGAAAAGGCAGGCGATGCCAAGAGAAATGCCAAAAAGGCTTTGCAGGGTTTGATTCCCGATCTTTCCAAGCCCGAGGATCTGAAAAAGAACGCAAAAAAGATCGTTCCCATTGCGGCTCTCGGTGCAGCGGTTGCGGTTGCGGCAATTGCATCGGCAAGCAAAAAGTCGGCAGCCAATAAAAAATCTGCCGCGCTTCGCAAAGAATTTTTCAATTGGTTGACCTGAGACGGAGGTAATTGAAATGTTGAAATCCGAAAAGACACATAGAGCGGGCAGTGTATTTTTGTGGATCGGTATCATCTTTGCAATCGTAACCCTGATTGCAGGCTTGATCCATACCACGTATTACAATTGGATGCCGTTTGAGCTGATTTTTGAGCTTCCCTTTGAAATTCTTCTTGAGTACGTGCTGATTGGCGCGGGCGTGACGCTGATCTTTCTTTGCATTGCATGGATCTGCTACGGCGTGGCAAGATCGCAGGCAAGAAAAGAGACAGATCTGATCTTTGGTGAGGATGATTACTGCTTTGAGGACGAGGAATACGAGCTTGAGCCCGTGGCTACCAAAAAGAGCGCAGGCGAGACCGTAAAGGCGATCAAGGAAAAGGTTATTACCGTTGCCAAGGACGAAAAGGTGCAAAAGGTTGGCATGGTGGTTCTTCCCGCCGTTGCCGCTTGCATTGTGACTGCAGCCATTGCAACCGCAGCGCAAAACAGCAAAAAGGCAAAGCGTCGCCGCGAGTTCTACCGTTGGCTTGGCTGATCAAATTAGAATAATGTAAATCAAAACGGCGCGATTCCACTTGGAATCGCGCCGTTTTTCAATTTCCCCATACCCGATTCTTCCGCTTTTCGGTTTTTGACTTTCCAACTAAAACCTTTGCCGTTTTCTCATTAGCGGAACCTTCGGGATCACCTGTTTCGGAGATTTTTTCATAAGATGTATTGACTTTTCCGTCAAAACCTGTTATACTATTAGTAACGGTAATGCCGTCAAGAAGCGTCTCGGACGTAGGCTGTGGGGAATCATCTGATTTCACATTCAGCACTTGACCGTTACCGCTTTTTATTTTACGCGCACTAATAACTTGTTCCATTTTGGAAACAGTTGGATTGGTTGTTGCATTTTTTGCAATATCCTCCTTTACGGGACCGATATCAAGACGTACATCCTCTCCCGATATATTGAAGTTGCCGTATTTTACGGGAGCTTTATCATCATTGGAGAGAGATTTTTTTGAAAAAGCACTTGACTTTTCAGCTTTTTGTGGTATAATAGTATCAAGGTTGGAATTCTGCCCCGAGCCTTTGATTTTCAAAGAGTTCACTTGGACGTTTCCAACTTTTTTTATTTTTCCGTCAGTAGCATACAATATGGTTCTTCCATCTGCGGCTTTAGCAATATCCATCGTGATTTGATAAATACTGCCATTTTTAGCATTGATAACATAGGCTTTTCTATGCAACCAACCGTTCGCATCTAACCAACCGTGACCATCAGATTGGGTATGATAGGGAGCATCCTTCTCGGAAACCTCAACTATTTCATCATTGGAGAGAGATTTTTTTGAAAAAGCACTTGACTTTTCAGAATTTTGTGGTATACTGTTATCAGAAGGCAATTTGCTTGAAGTGTTGGGATGTTTCTCCCCGGTGGCACTTCCTGTAGATTGCCTTCTTTTAATTTCGAGTTCGATGTTGTCTGGATTTGAGATCAATTCTTCTACATAATCGAACTCAATCCCGTCAAAAAAGACATCATCAGTTGATGATGTCTCCTTTATAGGTGCTATGTCATTTGCTTGAGTTTCTGCAAAAGTTCCGTCTCGCCAACTCCAAGTTCGATTAGCTCTCTGATTTCCTTTGCCTTTGCTTCCGCTGCGCTGTGTCCTTGATTTATTCGCGTTCTCTCGATAATCTGCGTAATCGCTTCTGTCGTAGTATCGGAGAAATTCCTCTCCAATTCTTCGTGCGTAAGTTTCAAGCGTTCTATTACTGGAGCTTTCATAAATACCCTTTCTGAAAACTTCTATTGAGTCTTCATCAAACATGTTTACTTTTACAACTCTTGTGATTTCGGGATCGTTCTCCGTTCCCGTTACAAACAAAAAGGTATTGTTTGCTCCAAGCGTTGTATGTGGCTTATCGTTGACCTCGATGATTGCCTCTCCTTCATTCGACTGTGGAAACTTCTTAAAAGAGCGTTTTTCTTGTAGTTTGGAATGCATATCATCAAGTTCGTTTTTGGTGACGGCATCTGCTTCTCTTGCCCAACCGAAACTATTATACTGCTTTTGGGAATATTTGTCAAGAGAAAAATGAAATTTTGTTGTTTCACCTTCACTCTGCGCCTTGCCATCGGTCTTGACACTCTCCCGATACGCCTTCTCAAACTCTCTCTTGATTTTCTCAAGTTTTCTTGCTTCCTTACTTCCTGCGGTTGCTACCTTGCACAGATATTTGATCTCGCCAAAAATCGTTTGGAAAAGGTTTCTGTTCTTTACCGAAAGGTTCTTGACAAAGTCGGCATCTTGGAAGGTGATATAATAACATTGGTAGAATCCTCATGTATGACGCCAATCGCATTTTGCGTAATAGTGGCGGTTGAGGATTCCTTTTTACAAAAGGCTCTGTCACAGCATACAGTTGATTTTTAGCATTTTTTGCGACACGCTTGCGTGTCATTCTGAGCGGAGTCCCGCCAAGATCCCACTTCGGCTACGCCTCGTGCTTTTGGGGCAAAGCCCCAAAAGTTCGATCGGATTGCTTGCAATCCTTCTCAGGATGACACCTTCGGTGTCGGCGGGACGTAGTCGAAAT
>JAGANE010000183.1 GCA_017624395.1 Clostridia bacterium | reverse complement strand
TGTTCTCGGAATTTCAAATATGCGAGGAAACATATCATCTCTTCATTCGTATCACAGGCATCGTGTTTCAGAAGAAGATAGAATACCCTTTGGAAAACAAGTAGGCTTGGGTACTATTATTATCGGTGTTGATATAATGGTATTTAGCGTTCTGTCATCAGTAACCCTATATACTGAAAACGATATCTTTATTTTAATTGGAACTGCTATTTTGATTATTGGCATTATTCTTGGACTTATTATAAGCTTCCGTGCTATGATTAAATATAACAAAGGTGTTTTTTAATTCGTCAAATTCCAATTTATCAAACAGTACAAGAATCCCCGACAGACCTAAAAATCTGTCGGGGTTAATTATTTGTTTACGGCGGAGCAAATATAAACAAACCAATTTATAATTTCTCCGATAAGAACATCACCCTTTTTTCTTTTGCGTCTGTTTTGTTGTTAAGCCTTAAGCGTGTTCAAAAAGCGCTGGATGCGCGCGAGTGCTTCCTTGATGTGCTGTGTGGAGTAGCAATACGAGGCACGGATAAAGCCCTCGCCGCCCTGTCCGAATGCCGTTCCCGGAACCACTGCCACGCGCTCGGCATAGAGAAGACGTTCGCAAAATTCGTCGGAGGTCAATCCCGTGGAGGTGATGCAGGGAAAGGCATAAAAGGCTCCCCGCGGCTCACGGCAGCAAAGTCCAAGGTCGTTAAAGCCCTTGACGATCAAGCGTCGCCGCATATCGTATTCCTCCAGCATCCGCTTTACTGCCTCGTCGCCGTTTTTGAGTGCTTCAATGGCGGCATATTGCGAGGTGGTGGGCGCGCACATGATGGCGTATTGATGGATCTTTGTGATCTGCTTTATGATCGGAGCGGGTCCGCAGGCAAAGCCGAGACGCCAGCCCGTCATCGAAAAGGTTTTGGAAAATCCGTTGATCACCACGGTCCTTTCTTTCATTCCGTCAATAGACGCGATCGAAACGTGGCTGCTCGCTCCAAAGGTCAATTCGGCGTAGATCTCGTCGGAGACAACCAAAATGTCGGTGTCTCGCAAGACCGCGGCGATCGCCTCAAGATCGGAGCGATCCATCACGGCACCCGTTGGATTGCAGGGATAGGGCAGGATCAAAGCCTTGGTGCGCGGTGTGATAGCGGCGCGGAGCTGCTCGGGTGTGAGCTTAAAATCATGCTCGGCTTTGGTTTCAATGATTACGGGAGAGCCGCCTGCCAAAGAGACGATTGGCTCATAGCAAACGTAGCTGGGCTGCGGAATGATGATCTCGTCACCTGGGGCGGTAATGGCGCGAATGCAGGCATCGATTGCCTCCGAGCCGCCTACCGTTACCAGAATATCGGATTTTGCATCGTAGGAAAGCGCGTATTTGCGGGACATATAGCGTGAAATTTCTAAGCGGAGCTGCTCCATGCCCCAATTGGAGGTGTAGCGCGTCTTGCCGCTTTCCAAAGAGAGGATCCCCGCCTTGCGGATCTCCCACGGGGTGGGGAAATCGGGCTCACCCACGCCAAGAGAGATGACGTCCTCCATGGATTCGGCAATGTCAAAGTATTTGCGGATCCCCGACGGCTGAATGCTTTGCACCGTGGGGGAGAGGATTTTTTTGTAATCGATCAAAGCAGGTAGCTTCCTCTCTCGTCTCTGTCTGTGCCAAGCAGCTTGACGTCAAGCTCCTTGTAACGGCGGAGAACAAAGTGTGTTGCGGTTGAGGTCACCGACTCGATGGTGGCAAGCTCCTTTGCCACAAATTTTGCAACCTCCTGAAAGGTTTTGCCCTTAACGATCACGTTCAGGTCGTAGGTTCCCGACATCAGATAGACCGATTCGACCTCGGGGTAGTTCATGATCTGCGCGGCAACGTCCTCAAAGCCAAGACCTGCCTTTGGGGTGACCTTAAGCTCAATGATGGCAGAGACGTATGCGCTGTCCAACCGTTCCCAGTCGATGACCGCCTTGTATCCGCGGATCAATCCCTCACGCTCCAGCTCGGCGATCTGTCGCTCCGCCTCGTCCACCGAGATCCCCAGCATGGTGGCGAGGTCGGCGTGGCTCGTGCGTGCATCCTTTGCAAGCAGCTTTAAAAGCTTGATGTTCATTTGGTGTCCCTCCTTTTGGGAAAAAATTATTGTTCGATGATTTCAATTTTGTCAATGACAACGGGTGTCTTGGGAACGTCGTCGTACCAGCCCATGCGTCCCGTTTTGACGTTGGCGATGGCGTCAAGAACGTCAAAGCCGTCGGTCAGCTTGCCAAAGCCTGCGTACTGAGCGTCAAGATGGGGCGCATCCTTGTGCATGACAAAGAACTGCGAGGATGCCGAGTTGGGATCCTGCGTGCGAGCCATGGAAAGAACGCCGCGCGTATGTCGGAGATCGTTTTGCATAAAGCCGTTGGCGATAAATTCTCCCTTGATGGCATCGGCGTGCTGCTGCTCAAAGCTCTCGTTAAAGCCGCCGCCCTGGATCATAAAGCCCTTGATAACGCGGTGGAAGATCATACCGCTAAAAAAGCCGCTGTCAATCAGGGACAAAAAGTTTTTTACGGTATTGGGGGCTTTTTCGGGGTAAAGCTCGGCGGTCATTTCGCCAAAATCGCGGACGGTGATTTTAATGATGGGGTTTTTCATGTTGGTAAATCCTTTCTGTTTTGGGTTTTATATTGTTGTTTTTGGTTTGTGGGGATTATCCTCGGTCAACGGTGACCACTGTAAAATACGATGGGTTGATCTGTTTGATCTTTTCATCAATTTTTTGTTGCAGCTCGGTGTCCGAGCTTGGATTTTCAAAGGGGGCGACAACGTCAAAGATCAGGTTGGTGTGTGTCTCGCCCTCTACAAAGCGGAAGTCGTGGATCCGCATCGCGGGGTCGATCTCGCCAACGGCGGCTTCTACAAGCGGGCGCAGTGCGGTGATCCTCTCGTCGTCGGTGACAATGGGATCCATGTGAATGGTTGCCTCAATGCCATGCTCCTCTCGGAGCTTGCGCTCCATGTTGTCGATCATATCGTGTGTGGAAAAAATATCCTTCTTGCCGTCCACCTCAACGTGGAGGGCGGCAATGATATGCCCCGGTCCGTAGTTGTGGACGGTGAGGTCGTGGAGCCCCAATGCATCGGGGGTGGCTTCTACGATGTCGGAGATCTGCTTGACGATCTCGTCGGACGGCGCCTCTCCAAGGATCGAATTTTTGGTTTCCAAAAGGATCTTTCCGCCTGCCACAAGGATCAGCACCGCAACGATCACGCCCATGTAGGCGTCAAGATTGAGTGTGACGGTGGGGAACAGGAGAAGGATCAGCGAGGAGATCAGCACCGCGGTGGTGGAAAGCGCGTCGGAGAGGCAGTCGGTTGCCGTGGCACGCATGACCGAGGAATCGATGCGCTTGCCGATCTGCTTGTTAAAAAGTCCCAGCCAAAGCTTGACAAGGATCGATCCGCCAAGGACTGCCACGGCGATCCAGCTACGGTCGGGAGGCGCGGGAGAAAGGATCTTGGCAACCGATTCCTTTAACAGCTCAATTCCGATGAGCAGGATCAAAAACGAGACGATCATTGAGGTCACGTACTCAATGCGTGCGTGTCCAAAGGGATGCTCGCGGTCGGCAGGCTTTGCCGAGATGCGAAAGGAAACCAGAGAAATGATCTGTGAGCCTGCGTCCGAAAGGTTGTTGACGGCATCGGCGGTGATGGACACCGAGCCAAACAGCGTTCCCACCGTAAACTTGGCGGCAAACAGCAGGACGTTGAGAAGGATCCCCACCACGCTGACCAGGGTTCCGTAAGCACTGCGTACACGCACGTCGGAGGTGTTGCGGTGGTTTTTGATAAAGATGCGGGAAAGAAGTTCGGTCATAAAAGGCTCCTTTCAAAGCTGTTTGGTCATATCGGTAGCCCATTTGCCCCTGCCTACCAAAGCGGCACCGATCGGGATCTTGGCAAGGTCGGCACCCTGAACGATCAAATAGACCAAAGGCGCGGAAAGCGGAGAAAATCGTGCAAGTGTAAAGGCGAGTACAACGTTGACACACCAGATATAGCCCGAATCAAAAATGAAGGTGACTAAGGTCTTTCCACCCGACCGAATGGTAAAATAGGCGGCATGCAGATAGGCGTGAATGGGGGCGACAAGCGCCATGATCAGTGTAAAGGAAACGGCAAGCGTGCGCACCTCGTCGGTGGTGTTGTAGATCTTGGGGAAAATGGGAGCGGCAACGGCGATCAGCACCGAGGAGATCACCCCCATACCTACCGAAAAGGCAATCAGCCTATGCGCGTCGCGCCTTGCTTCCTCTACCTTTCCCGCGCCAAGCAGATGCCCCAAAAGGATCGCTACGGCAGAGCCGACCGCCATAAAGAGGACCGAAAAGGTGTTGTTGACGGTGTTGGTAATATTCATTGCCGAGACCACGGCAATTCCGCGCACCGAGTAGCATTGCAGCAGCATTGCCTGCCCTGCTGCCCAAATGGTTTCGTTCAAAAGCAGAGGAAGTCCCGTGATGGCGATGCGCTTCATAAGTGCCGCGGGAACATAGAAGGAGCGGTATACGCCCTTGATAAATTCGCATTTTTGCTTGTGCGTGTGCGCCCAGACAATGACAATGGCACATTCGGCAAAGCGGGAAACGACGGTAGCGATTGCCGCACCCTCCACCCCAAGCGCGGGTGCGCCGAATTTTCCAAAGATGAGAACGTAATTGAGTACAAGATTGACCGCTACGCCGCAAAGCCCTGCCGTCATCGGAGGAACCGTGTGCCCGATCTCTCGGAGCGTGCCCGAATAGACCTGCGTTACGGTGTAGGGCAACAGACCGATCAGGGAGATAGCAAGGTATTCCTTGGCAAATCGGAGCGTCAGGGCAATGTCTCCTGTTTCGCCACCCTCGTGAAGATACAGATTGATCAATCGCTCACCGCCCAGCAAAAAGATCGCCAAAGCAATGGAGCAGAGGATCAAAGCCGTATAAAGCTTGAAGCGAAAGGTGTGACGGACTCCCTCGTGGTCGCGCTTTCCAAAAAATTGTGCGCCAAACAGCCCCGCACCCGAAATGGCTCCAAAAATGCAGAGATAAAAAACAAACATGAGCTGGTTGACGATCGAAACTCCCGACATCTGCTCGGTTCCGATCTGTCCAACCATGACGTTGTCAAGCAGACTGATAAAATTGGTGATGGCGTTTTGGATCAGTATCGGTAGCATTACCGTTATAAGCGTTTTGTAAAACGCCCTCGTGCCAATGTATTTTTTGAGTTGCATGGTAATTTCCTTTGATTGCAAAAATGTTTATATGGTATGCAGAGACGCGGTTTTGGGGATGCGGTTTGGGGGACGCGGTTTTTGCCTCCGGCGGCTTAAGAAACTTTTTGGAAAAGTTTCTTAAGAATCTTCAAAACTTTCACTGCATTTTTGATTGTGACCCTCCTTTCAAAGAGGGACATACGTATTCCAACTCTTTTCTATCAAGGGTGAAAGTTTATCCTTGATGCAATCGTTTTTGGGGTTATCCGAGTTCCACAGACTTCTCGTGCAAAATCGCTGAAGCATGATTTTGCAGGGAAGGATAAGGGCGGTGAAAAATCCTTGTTGCCTGCGTCAAAGATGCTATTAAGATGGCAAGCCAAGAAAGCGCCATAATAGATCCCTCCCTCGTTTTACTCGGTCGGTTTTGCTTGTTCGCTTACGCTCAACCCGCAAAACTTCGATTGCGACCGC
>JAGANE010000182.1 GCA_017624395.1 Clostridia bacterium | reverse complement strand
TCCGAGATCCGTTTCAAGCTTTTTCGCTTTGTACTTCTCTCTTGTTGTTCAATTTTCAAAGATCATTTCAGTCAGCCGCTCTCGCGTGCCGACCTTTCTATTATACCACATCTCATCCGCTTTGTCAATACCTTTTTTAAATCTTTTTCGGGATTTTTTAAAAAGTTTTGCTCTCAGCTTGTCCGATGCGGTCTTTCTTTACCCTCCGCTCTTGCGGTGAGCTTGTATATTATACTACAAATCAAATCTTTTGTCAAGCACTTTTTTCAAAAAAATTTATATTTTTTTCTTTTTGTTCAAAATTACCACCTTTTACAAATAAGTAGCCCAAAAACAGGCAAAAAGTCCATAAAAGCAACGCATTCCAAAAGCAATGCATCTTACCGACGATTTTTTGCACCTTATCAAAAAGAGCTTGCAAAGTCATAAAAAATTTGCTATACTACAAACACACAGGAGGTGGCATATGAAAATCACGATTCAAGAAAAGCCCGACGCTTTGGAG
The DNA here is from genome assembly GCA_017624395.1 of Clostridia bacterium. Lineage (GTDB taxonomy): Bacteria > Bacillota > Clostridia > Oscillospirales > CAG-272 > UMGS1865. The sequence continues at coordinate 7,568 of JAGANE010000182.1, read as the reverse complement.
CCCGAGATTGCAGTAATCTGCTCCAAGCTGACCCCCGAGTTGAGTAATCTTATTTCCCAAATTGCTCTATTTGACCACACGATCCCGGGCAAAATTGACGGAGAGGTCCATTTTATCCCTATCAAGGAGATCTACTACTTCGAGGTCATGGAAAGCAAGACCTTCTTTTACACCAAGGAGCGCACCTTTGAAACCGACCTTCGTTTATATCAATTGGAAGAAAAGCTGGCAAACACAGCTTTTGCCCGCGTATCAAAATCGTCCATTGTCAACTTGAAGAAAATCCGTAGCATTCGTCCCGATGAAAATAGCCGTCTGATGGCAACCTTATTAAGCAATGAAAAAATTCTGGTTTCTCGGAGCTACGTCCCCGAGATCAAAAAGAAGTTGGGGGTATGATCATGTTTAAAAAAATATATACCAATTTTGCAATATCTTTTTCAAGCTTGACGTTCATTTGGATGCTTATGCATGCACTTATGCCAAAATTATTCAATATTCACTTTTTATATTCCTTTCTCATTCTTTGCTTCGCGAATACCATTTTGGCTTTTCTGCTCTTTCAAGAAAAAATGGGGTATAAAAAGCTATGGTTTCATCGTTCAATTTTAATTTTAGCAGACAGCCTAACAATGTCATCTTTGATATTATTCTTTAAAATCGTGGAATTCAAAACAGCAGGGGGATGCATCAGATTCTATGTTCACACTCTCATAGGCAATCTGATCCTTTCGTACATTTTATATTTCATAGCGGATCGCATTGAAAAAAAGACATTAGACAAAATCAACCATAAGCTGAAAAAGAACGCCGATGAATAACCTTACTCTCTTTTGAAAAGTTCTTGAAAAAGGGGGTGCGGGGGAGAAAACTTCTTTCAAGAAGTTTTCTCCCCCGCAAAAATATACATTTATTATAATCAGATCTCGGGAATCTCGATCTCGATCTCACGACCGAGGTTAGCAGACTTTGCGATACCGTCGATGATAGCCTGGTTGTACAGGATCTGGGAGGAAGGAACGGGAGCCGTGCCGTTTTCCTTGATGGCATCGAGGAAGGTACGGATCTTCAGATCGAACAGACCCTCTTTCATCTTGATGATCGGGATCTCGGTCTGAGTTTGCTCTCCGCAAACCTCATGGTAAAGAACCATAGGACCGCCAACAGTGCCGTTCCAGCACTCGGTGGAAGGAATGCGCAGGCTTCCCTTGGTACCCATGATGATGGTATCACCGGGGGTGTCAAGGTTCATTGCCCATGCAATACGGAAGTCGAGAATAATGCCACCCTCAAGACGAATGAAGGCTGCTGCGAAATCGTCAACGCCGAACTTCTTTGCGTATTCGGGGTGACCGCACTGAATATATCCCGCATAGTTGGGATCGGTGCCGAAGAACGCGGACTTGTAGCCCGAAACGGTCAAAGGCTTCGGATAGCCGATGGCGTTGAGCACCATATCCAAAGAATAGCATCCGATGTCACCGAGCGCGCCAAGACCTGCGGTCTCGTCCTCGATAAAGGTGGTGCCGTAAGGCGTAGGAATGCCGCGACGGCGTCCGCCACCGGTCTGGATGTAGTAGATCTGTCCAAGCGTGCCGGATTCAACGATCTTTTTGATCATCTTCATGTTGGCATCCATTCTGGGCTGGAAGCCGATGGAAAGAATCTTGCCGCTTGCCTTCTCTGCCTTCATAACGGCTACTGCCTCCTCGGTAGTAACGGTGAAGGGCTTTTCAAGCAGAACGTGCAGACCTGCGTTGAGTGCGTCAATGGCAGGCTGTGCGTGCTGACGGTTGTAGGTACAAATGGTTACCGCATCAAGCTTGAGGCTCTTGTCGGCAAGCATTTCCTTGTGGGAAGCGTAGTCGGTCTTAACGTTCTCTACCTCGTACTTTTCAAAGAACGCCTTTGCCTTGCCGGGGATCAGATCGGCACCTGCAACGATCTCCACGACGGGCTGCTTCAAAAGAGCCTTGATGTGGCTTCCTGCGATCCAACCGCATCCGATAAAGCCGATTCTGACCTTTTTGTTGGCGTCAATCACCTTTTTTTCTTGGTTTTCCTTGAAATCATCTAATCCCATGATTCAAATCCTCCTTAATTTTTTCTTATCAATTACCGATGGACTTGAGATATTCGCGGCTCTTTGCTGCGGATTCCATCGGAGTAAGACCCATGGTTGCCTGATCCTGTTCTACAACCACCCGAGTTGCACCCGCCTTTTTGGATGCTTCGAGAATTGCAGGGAAATCCTGCTTTCCGCTACCAACGGGACGGAACTCAAACTTTGTAGGCTCGGCAGTTGCCTTTTTGTCAATACCGATCAGCTCGTACATTCCTTCGGATTTTTGACCCACGAAATCCTTGAGATGAACGACGGGAGCGCGCCCCGTATATTTGAGAATATATCCTGCGGGATCCTCACCGCCAACGTTAACCCAGCAGGTATCCAGATCGGTTTGGAGCAGGTCTGCGGGAACCTCGTCGTAAAGGATATCCAACGCGTATTTGCCGTCGAGCTTGACAAACTCAAAATCGTGGTTATGATAGAGCAGCGTCATCCCCAATTTCTTGGCAACCGCACCGATCTTTGCATCGTTTTCGATAACCTCGGGGAACTTTTCGTTGCCGGGACGGTACTCCTCGTTCAGATAAGGAACAGCCACGTACTTGCAGCCGATGGTCTGATACTGACTCAGGACTGCCTCGGGATCCTCCACCATATCCTTGTAGGGTACATGCGCGGAGATCGGAACCAGACCGATGTCCTGACACATATCACGCACCTCCTCGGCGGTATGACCGTGAAGTCCTGCAAACTCAACGCCGTCGTAGCCAAGTGCTTTGGCCTTTTTCAGCGTTGCATACAGGTTTGCCTTTGCATCGTTTCTCAACGTATACATCTGAATCGCAACGGGGAATGACATTTTTGCATCTCCTTTTACATTTATGGATTGAAGCTTTGCGCCTCTACCAATATTATAAGACATATCCTGCTGATTTTCAAGTCACGAATGGGCATAAAAAAGACAAATATTGCTATATTAAGGCTTTTGAAGCATCAAAAGCAGTCTTTCGTCCGCCACGATCCAGAGGTACCCCTCCATATCGGCATTGCTCAGAGTAAGGAGATAGCTATTTGTTGGTGTCAGCTCCGAAAAACAGCGGTAAACCTGCTTTCCTCGCAGTTGTTTGAACAGCTCCTTTCGATTTTCCTGTGTTACACATCTTACATTTTCAATGTCTGAGAGTGCGACACGGCAAACAACGGTTCTGCGCTTTCCGTAGCATTCCAAAACGATCAGGTCGTATGCAGCCTCATCTACAGAAGCTCCCTCGCGCAGCTCCACACGATAAATAAAGCTCCGCAGTAAGCACTTGGAAACCAGCATGATCACAGCCACCAGCAAAACGACGCAGGTCAACTGCCATAAGGAAGGATAGGGGCAGTTTGGCAAGGTGGAACAGCAAAACAGAAATGTCGCCGCAAGCGTTAGGATCGCAACGATCCAAAACTCTTTTTTTCTCTGCGGCCGCGGTGCGTACTCATACATGCTGCTCTACCTCATATTCCGCAAGAAGCGTTTTTAAAAGTCTTTCGGTCATAACGGGATCGGCTCTCCCCTGCGTCCTCGCCATCACGCGCCCCTGCAAGGATTTGATTGCCGCGGTTTTTCCGTTTTTGTAATCAGACACGGCACGCGGAAGCTCCTCAAGCGTCTCCAAAACCGTCTTTTTCAAAATCGCCTCGTCGCGGATCTGTCCAAGAGACTCGCATTCCACCGTCGCGGAAAGATCAAAATCCCCTTCGCATAAGCGTTGTAAGAGTTTTTTTGCGGTGGTGCTGTTGACCGTTCCCTCCCCCAAAAGCGCGGCAAGTGATGAAAGGCGTTGTGCGGAGACGGGAGAATGAAAGGGATCGGTTTGACAACGGCGCAAAAGATCGGTCAACAAAAGATTTGCCGCCAATCTTGGATAACGGCAATTGTCTGCCACCGCTTCAAAATAGTCTGCAAGAGCGCGGTCGGAGCAAAGGATCCTTGCATCGTCCTCGGCAATTGCATATTCTCTTACCAGCCGCTCCGCACGGGCATCGGGTAATTCGGGAAGCATGGCACGCAACGCCTCAATTTCCTCCTCGCGCAGATAGATCGGGGGCAGATCGGGTTCCTTCATAAATCGGTAGTCCTCGGCACGCTCCTTGACACGCATCAGCACCGTCTTTCCGCTTGCCTCGTCGTATCTGCGCGTTTCAAAGGGAACCTCTTTTCCATCCGCCAGCAACGCGGCATGGCGTTGGATCTCGTACTCAATTGCCTTTTCCACAAAGACGAAGGAATTGATATTTTTGATTTCGGTGCGCACGCCCAGCTTTTTTTCACCGACACGGCGAACCGACACGTTAACGTCACAGCGCAGGGATCCCTCCTGCATTTTACCGTCGGTAACGCCACAGGAAACAAGAACGGCACGCAGAGCGCGCAGATAGTCCGCCGCCTCCCGACCGGTATGCAGATCCGGTTCGGAAACGATCTCGATCAAAGGAATACCGCTCCGATTGTAATCGATCAGCGTGCTCCCCTCGGAGTGGATCAGCTTGCCCGCATCCTCCTCAATATGGATCCGCGAAATGCCGATACGTCTCTCCCCAGCCAAGGTCTTGATGGTCAAAAACCCGTTGCGGCACAGCGGAAGCTCTGCCTGTGAGATCTGATATGCCTTGGGAAGATCGGGATAAAAATACTGTTTGCGATCGGTGCGACACAAGGGTGACACCGTACAATCCAGAGCCAAGCCCGCCATGGCGGCAAGCTCCACGGCACGGCGATTTAAGCAAGGCAATGCCCCGGGAAGTCCCATACAGATCGGACAGCACTGGGTGTTGGGAGAGGCTCCAAAAGCGGTGGAGCAGGAGCAAAAGATCTTACTTGCGGTCTTTAGCTCTGCATGCACCTCCAAGCCGATCACAGCCTCAAAATCATTCATTTTCATCACCGCACCTCCTCAAAAAGCTTTGCCGTTTGCAACAGCAAGCCCTCGCAAAAATGCGCTCCAATGAGCTGAATTGCCAACGGAAGTCCGTCCTTGTCGTGTCCAAAGGGAACCGAAAGTGCAGGAAGTCCCGAAAGGCTTGCGTAGATGGCACAAAGATCGGCACGGCGGCGCTGCATCGGAGTCAGCGAGCCTCCCGTACGGAATGCGGAGGTGGGGGTGGTGGGTGTCAGGATCATATCATACTGCTTTAAGATCTGCAGCATCCGCTCACGGATCCTCGCACGCGCCTCCAGAGCGCGGTCATAATACAATACACGCTTGTCCTCTGTCATCATATAAGTACCAAATAGGATCCGACGCTTGACCTCACTGCCAAAGCCCTCGGAGCGCCCCTTGGCATACAGAGAAAGAAGCTCCTTTTCGGTTGCCGCACAGTGTCCAAAGCGGATCCCGTCGTAGCGCGCAAGATTGGAGGCAGCCTCTGCCGCAGAGATCACACAATAGGCTGCCAATGCCGCATCGGGCGACGGAAGGCTGACCTCTCCGATCTCAAAGCCGCACTCGCGCAAAAGTCCAATTGCCTCCTCGGTGGAGTTCCTTACTTCAAGAGATACTGCTTCATCCTCCAAAAGCTCGCGTACCACGGCAATGCGTAAAGGCGCGTCCTTTTTCATGGACTTAAAAGAAGGATCGGGATGCGCCACTGTGGTGGTATCGCGTTCATCAACCCCCATCAGGCAGGAAAGCACCGCACCGCAGTCATCGGCAGTGTGCGTTACCAAGCCCACGCAATCCAAGGAGGATGCCATGGCGATCATACCGTAGCGCGAGATCGCACCGTATGTCGGCTTCATTCCCAGCACACCGCAAAAAGCGGCGGGCTGACGCACCGAGCCGCCCGTATCCGAGCCGAGCGAAAAGGCTGCCTCATACGCCGCAACAGCGGCGGCGGAGCCGCCCGAGGAACCACCGGGAACACGATCGGGATCAATCGGATTTCGTGTCACCCCCAGCGCCGACGTTTCGGTGGCAGATCCCATGGCAAACTCGTCCATGTTCAATTTTCCAAGCAGGATCGCTCCTGCATCGTTCAGGCGCGTAACCACCGATGCATCATACGGCGGAATAAAATGCTCCAGCATTTTTGATGCGCAGGTGGTACGTAAGCCTTTGGTACAAAAATTATCCTTGAGCGCGTAAGGAATTCCGTCAAGAGCGCCGCGAGCGACTCCCTTGGAGATCCGTGCGTCTGCCTCGGTAGCGGATTTTAATGCCGCCTCGGCATTCAAGGTCAGATATGCGCCTACCACTCCTTCGCGGCGGTCGATCTCATCCAGATACGCCCGCGTCAGCTCCACCGAGGTATATTCCCCTCCGTCAAGCGCGCGGCGATGCTCGGCAAGCGAGCGTTTGATCATCTCACTCATCTCACACCTCGCCCAAGGTACAAGGCACCGAGAAGAACTCCTCACGGCGCAGCTCCGAAAGCTTTAAAAGCTCCTCACGGCAGATCCCCGCCTCCACGCGATCCTCCCGCATATCGGAAAGTCCAAACGGCTCCTCGGTATCGTTTGCAGGACCAAAGAACGGGAGCAACGCAGCGGAAAGCTCCTCAAGAGCCCCAAGATCTCTCGCATATTTTTTCAATTCCTTTTCGGACAGCGCCAAACGTGAGCGCTGTGCCAAAAGCTTTACCTCATCAATCGACAGCTCCATAAAAGCCTCCGTTATTTTCCAACACAAAAATGTGAGAAGATCTCGGACACAATATCCTCCGATACCCTTCTTCCGTCCAATTCCCCCAATGCCTCCATTGCAGACTCGGCATCGGTACAGCAAAGATCCAACGGATACCCTTTGCCAAGGGTTTCCAAGGCGCGGCGGATCGCCTCCAGCGCGGACAACGCAGAGGCGTGCTGACGTGCATTGGTCAAGACCGCATCACGGCGGCTATCCAGCGCACCGTCGGTAAACAACCGCTCGACCAACGCCGAAAGCTCGTCCAATCCACTGCCGTCAACGGTAGAAATCGTGACGGTGTTTGCAAAGTAATTTTGATAAAACGCATCGTCGTTGCGCCCAAGATCGGATTTATTCAGCACTGCGATCACAGCAGCCCCCTGCTGCAACAAGGGCTCTGCAAGACACCGATCTTGGTCGGTTGGTGCTTGGCTGGCATCAAAAACCGCCAAAATCAATTCGGCATTCCGCACGGCGTCGTTTGCACGTTCAATACCGATTCTCTCCACAGGATCGTCGGTCTCGTGCAAGCCTGCCGTATCAAAAAGACGGAGTGTAACACGCCCCAACGCGGCACTTTCGGTCAGCACGTCGCGTGTCGTACCCTCCACCGCCGTAACGATGGCGGCATCCCTACCAACGATGCGGTTGTACAGGGAGCTTTTTCCAACGTTGGGACGTCCGCAAATGACCGTGGGGATCCCCTCGGCAATCGCGTGACCCGTGCGGTAGGTCTGCGCCAACGCATAAAGCGACGCCTCACACCCCTCCAATGCCGCCACGATCTCCTCGCGGCTCATATCGGCAAGATCCTCGTCGGGATAATCGATCTT
>JAGANE010000025.1 GCA_017624395.1 Clostridia bacterium | reverse complement strand
GATTTTGAAGATGAAAACACCTGGTCGGATCGTATGATGGTTCTCTCTCAGGTTGCTGCAAAGAGCGCGGAGATCTGCCAGAAGTACGGCATCAGTTTGGTGAACGACGGCGGCTTGACCACCTATATGTGGATCGATAACGGTCGTCTGCAAATCAGTAGCTTCTCCCTTATTTCGGGAGATACCAGACCCAAGGACACTGCGGGAAAGTACTCCTTCTTCAAAATAGCGGCTCTTGATGATGCCACCAAGATGGCTGCTCTCTACGGCGATAAGTTCACCGTACAATATGATATTGCTTATGGTTGTGAGGACGTTAACGGCGATGGAGCCGTTGACTATGATACGGCATCGTGGATGGCTATGTTCGATATCATCCTGAATATGGATGGTGACGACGGTGTTGCTTGCGGAGTAGGAACAGGTGGATACGTTCGTTTGGATTATCTGACTACCAACGGCACGACGACAACCAATCAGCTTCTTACAGATGCAACTCTTATGAACCGCGGTCAGGCACTTGGAAAGAAGCTTCGCGAAACCGATGTTGGCACAATTACCGTTAGAATCGTGGTTGATCCCACAACCAACGTGATACAGTTGTACGCAAAGACCGCTTTGATGAAGGATTTTGTTCTTGTTGGAATGTCCACCAACACCTCTGCGGGCTATAATGCTCTCGCTGCGGCAACCAGTAAATCGATCGGCTTTGCTTTGCAGTACGGTAATAATGCGCTTTTGGATAACCTCATCGTTTACAGCGGTGACGGAAATCCCCCCGCAACCGACAATCAGGATAACTACTACACTGAAAACTAATTTTAAAATTGCGGCCCCTAATAAATAAAATATAGGAGATTTTAGCTATGAAAGAGAAATATTTGAGTCCCGAGTTGGACGTGATCACCGATCTGACCGACGTGATCGTAACCAGCAATCCCGCAGATCCCGCAGGCAATGACCTTGACTGGAATCTGGACTACAACAACTAATCAGCAATCCCCATAAAACATTTTATCATTTATTTGGAGGTTCAAAATGAAAAGAACAATTTCTATGATACTCGCAATCGTAATGATGTTGGGTATGTTTTGTATGACTGCGTCGGCAGAAAATGCCACGCTTGCTGCTCTTGATATTCAGATGCTGGACGGCGCGTCCATTCGTGTTGGAACCGTCGCGGGCATTCGTTACAGTACGCTGATCAACAAAGCTCAGCTTGATGCGCTTACCGAGAACAATACCGTTGAGATCGGTACCATCATTGCTCCCACGCAGTACGTGACCGACGCAGGTGCGTTCACTATGGCGGCTCTCGATCAGTTTAAGACCGAGAATAACATCGAAAACGCTACCTACGTTAAGGTTCCTGCAACCGTTGGCACACCCCTTAAGACCGTCACCGTTGATGAGACGGAGTATTACGTTTACGCAGGCTCTCTTGAAAACATTAAGGATGCCAACCAAACGCTTGCTTTCTCGGGCATCGGCTACGTCAAGATCGGCGAGGATGTCGTTTACGCGACCTACAACAACACCAATTCCCGTAGCGTTGGTTACGTTGCATACCGCGCATACATGGATCCCGATTTCAAGGCGGAGTTCGGCACCGACGGTCAGGGCTTGATCGACGATTTTGCAAACGCATTCCTCACCGCAACCCTTGGTGCAGGCGCACCCGACATTTCCACCGTTCGCTATTTCGAAGGTTATGATGATATGGCAAACACTGCTGACTTTGCCGATGCTACCACGTTCCTCGGCTGGAAGGACAATTTTGTTTATAATGGTGCAGGTGCCGGTTATGTGTACGGAAAGGATGTAAAGGCTAAATATGCCGACGGAAAGCTTGTATTCCAGACAACCAATACAGCTCGTGAAGGTCATACGTCCGAAACAGAGTATACAACCAGTAACACATTAAATGCAGCGACTCAAGATGCATTACATTCTCTCCTTACGATTCCCGGGCTCAATGATGAGACGTTGTTTGCAGGCGATAACGATACTTTTGTGTTACAGTTTGATATGAAGGTAACCAACAATGCGGACGATTGCGGCATTGGAATTGCATATTGCGACAATAGCAAAGCAAACTTCTCTCGTGGACGCTTTGTTACAGCTAGTGCTGTTTCATGGATGTTTTGCTCGGAAACGAATAACACTACGAGCTGGCGCAAGAAGCCGGGCAGTGTAGCAACCCTTTGCGATCCCGACGCAACTGTTGTAAGAGTGCAATTTGTGATTAGTAAGGATATGACTATTCAAAAGATGATTCTTAACGGAACAGAAGCGAGTGAAGGCATACTTGCAAACGCAGATCAGGTGAGTGGTGATTTTGATATCGGTTTGGTATTCTTTAAAGCAGGAACCATTGAAGTAGACAACCTGCTCGTTTACTCCTACAAGGCAGAGGCGGCAGCTTAATTATTTCAGCATTAAAGGCTCCCTGCCCGAAAGGGCAGGGAGTAGGAAATAACGCTCCAAACAATTTTATCCAAAGGAAAATACTTATGAACAATTTTGCAAAATATTTTGACCACACCATTTTAGCGGCAAGCACCACGCCTGCCGAGTTGAAAAAGGTGTGTGACGAGGCAAGAGCTAACGGCTTTTGCTCGGTTGCCGTCAACACGGGCATGGTAAAGCTGTGCGCCGAGTACCTGGCGGGCAGTGACGTGTTGGTGGATGCCGCCGTCGGTTTCCCGCTTGGCATCACTACCGTTCCCTGCAAGCTGTTTGAAGCCGAGGAGGCGATCAAAAACGGTGCGGGTGAGGTGGACTACGTGGTAAACGTAGGAAAAGTGAAGTGCGGCGACTTTGATTACATCAAGGATGAAATGGAGCAAATGGTTGCGCTTTGCAAGAAATACAACGTTTGCTGTAAGGTCATCTTTGAAAACTGCTACCTGACCGACGACGAAAAGCGCGAGCTTTGTAAGATCGCTCTTGAGGTCAAGCCCGACTTTATCAAGACCTCTACCGGTTTTGGAAAGGGCGGCGCAACGCTTGAGGACGTCAAGCTGATGAAAGCAATGGTTGGCGATGCAGTCAAGGTGAAAGCCGCAGGCGGCGTGCGTGACCTTGACACCTGTCTTGCCATCATCGCGGCGGGCGCGGAGCGCGTTGGTTGCAGCTCCACGCTGACAATTCTCAATGACTACAACAACAGATAAGGAGATAAAACCCATGAGAAGTTACGTTGTTTACGCAGATCAAACCTGCAAGATCGTGGACGATATGCCCATGCCCAAATACGGCGATTATGACGCGCTTGTCAAAATTGAAAGCTGCGGCGTTTGCGCGGGAACCGACACCAAGATCATTCACGGTAAATTCAAGGGAATTGATCAGTATCCCGTCGTCCTCGGTCACGAGGGAGTCGGTCGCGTAGTAGAAAAGGGCTCTAAGGTTACCAATTTTGAAATCGGCGATCTCGTTCTGATGCCTTATTGGGAGGACGTTCCCGAAGGATATTCCTGCGGTTGGGGAACTTTCTCCGAGTATAACATCGTCACCGATGCGCGCGCAATGGCAGCAGACGGACTGACGCCCTCGGATTTTGCCTGGGGTCAGTGCAAGCTGCCTGCGGATTTTGATCCCGTCAGCTCGGCTATGATCATCACCTTCCGCGAGGTGCTCAGCACCATGAAGCGCTTTGGCTTTGAGAGCGGCAAGAGCATTGCTATTCTCGGTCTTGGTCCTGTTGGTCTGAGCTTCGTCAAGTTCGCAAACCTGATGGGCATGGGTCCCGTCATTGCTATGGATATTCAGGACGAAAAGCTGGAGCTTGCTAAGAAGTACGGTGCGGATTACGTGCTGAACACCAAGAACGTGAACATGGTTGATGAGATCAAAAAGATTTGTCCCGAGGGACTTGACTTTGCGCTTGACGCAGTCGGTTTCAACGGCTTTATCAATCAGGCTCTTGAGGTGATCAAGTCCGATGCAAAGGTCTGCGTTTATGGTATTTCCGAGACCATGCACACCGACGTGGATTGGAGTAAGTGCCCCTACAACTGGACGTTGCACTTCCATCAGTTCCCATCTAAGGCGGCTGAAGCCGGTGCGCACGATCAGATCGTACAGTGGATCAAAGAGGGCGTTCTTGATTGCAATGATTTCGTTTCTCACGTTTTCGATTTTGACGACATCGAAAAGGCGTTTGATATTATCAAGCGTCGCGAGCCTGCCATGAAAATGGTCATTCGCTTCTGATCGGAGATGCGTATGGCAAGCTATTTACTTGCGCATGATCTTGGCACCTCGGGCAACAAAGCAACGCTTTACAGCACCGAGGGAAAGCTGATCAAAAGCATTACCTACAATTACGGGTTAAAGGTTTCGCCCGGCAGCCGCGCCGAGCAGGATCCCATGGATTGGTGGCGCGCAGTTTGCGAAAGCACTAAGGCACTTACCGAAACGGTTGATCCTTCACAGATCGCGGCGGTGTCGTTCAGCGGTCAGATGATGGGCTGCGTTTGCGTGGACAAGGACGGTGAGCCGTTGCGTGACGCGATGATCTGGGCGGATATGCGTTCCACCGAACAAGAACGGATGATTCGTGAGCGGATCGACGGCATGGAGTTCTACAAGACGACGGGACACCGTATCAGTCCTTCGTATAGCGCGACCAAGCTGATGTGGGTCAAGGACAATCAGCCCGAGATCTACCAAAAAACCTACAAAATGCTCAACGCAAAGGATTTTATCATCCTGAAGCTTACGGGAAATTTTGTCACCGAGCCGTCGGATGCATCGGCAACTTGCCTGCTTGATCTCAACACGCAAACGTGGTCGGATAAGATCATCAAGGTTTGCGGATTGGATCGATCCAAGCTGCCCGACATTTTACGCTCGATTGACGTAGCGGGAACGGTAACGCCTGCGGCAAGCGCGGCTTGCGGCTTGCGTGTCGGAACGCCCGTGGTCTGTGGCGGCGGTGACGGCGTTTGCGCGGCGGTCGGTACGGGAGCGGTTGACGTTGGACGCGCGTATTTGAGTCTTGGAACCTCCTCTTGGATCTCCTATGCCTCCAAAACGCCCGTGTGCGACGAGAACATGACCAACTTCAACTTTGCGCACATCGTCCCCGGTCTGGTAACTCCTTGCGGTACGATGCAATGCGGCGGTGGATCCCTCAGTTGGGCGGTTGAACAGCTCTGCAAGTTTGACCGTGTATGGAAGGACAAAGCCGAAAAAGCAAAATTCTATGACAGCGTTTGCGAGGCGGTGGAAAAGTCTCCCGTCGGTGCAAAGGGACTTCTGTTCCTGCCGTACCTGTTGGGGGAACGCAGTCCCCGTTGGAATGAAAAGGCAAAGGGCTCGTTTGTCGGTCTTACGCTTGAACACACCACGGGAGATATGCTCCGCGCGGTGATGGAAGGCGTTGCGATGAACCTTGCTCTGATCCTTGACGTCTACCAAAAAGAGGGTGCTGACATCAAGAATCTTGTCCTGATGGGTGGCGGCGCGAGAAATGCAGTATGGCGGCAGATCCTTGCCGACGTGCTGGGCGTTTCGATTGAGATGCCGAACTTCCTTGAGGAAGCGACCTCTATGGGCGCGGCAATCACGGCAGGCGTTGGCATTGGTGCATTTTCGGATTTCAACGTGATTGATAAGTTCCTGAAAACCGAAACTATTTACACGCCCACCCCCAAAAATGAATTGATATACAAAGATATGAAAGAAAAGTTTGATATTTGTTATTTTAGTCTTGAAAAAATGTTCGATCTTTTGTATAATATTCATTGATACAAAAACCAATTATTGGTAAAAGAACATTTTTAGAAAAGAGGAAATTTAGCATGTCAAATTTAGCTCCCGCAGTCGGTTTTAGTGTAAAGGTGATCGAGGTCTTGGCGGAATCAAATACTCCGATCGGAATTTCGGAGATCAGCCGCCGTACCGATATCAACAAAAATATGGTGTCGCGTATTCTCAACACCTTGGAGGAAGAAAACTGGGTTCAGTGTGACGACAAGTTTGGTTACAGTCTTACACTCCTGCCGTTTTGCCTTTCCAGCAAGGTTGTCAGCCGTACCACGCTTGCAAACGTGGGTGTTCCGCTTCTGCAAAAATTTTGGAAGGAATACGGCGAGAGTACTTATCTTGGCATTTTGCACGAGGACGAGGTGCTGTATCTGACGCATTTCGATTCGATCCAAAAGGTTCGCGTGGCGGGTGTTGTGGGCGGAAGCTATCCACTTTACTGCACAGGTCCCGGCAAGGCGTTGCTTGCATTCAGCGGTGACGACTATATCGAAAATTATTTGGATGGGCGTGAGCTGAAAAAATACACGCATAACACCATTACCGACCGTTTTGAACTGAAAAAAGAATTGGAAACGATTCGCAAGCGCGGCTATTCTCTTGATAATGAGGAGTATGGTCACGGTATTATCTGTATGTCTGCTCCGATCTTTGACCATACCAGAACGGCGATCGGTGTGATCGGTTGTTCGCTTTCTACCGTTTATTGCAGCGTGGAGGAGATCTACGACCGTTGCGGTCAGCGTCTGATGCAGACCGCGGAACAAATTTCAAAATGTATGGGTTGTGTCTTCGTATAAGGTGCAACCCGCACCGCGTCGCTATGTGCGACGCTATTATAGGAGACAAGTATGACAAAATCGAAATTATTTGCACTTTTGCCCGATTTTGTAAGTACGCCCGACGGCATGACGATCGACAGTGAGGGGAACCTGATTTTGGCTTGCCCCAACTATGCCGATCAAACTCTGCCCGGATGTATCGTCAAGATCGACAAAAATAAAAACATTACCAAATGGGTGGACGTTCCCGTGCATGAGGAAACGGGATTGGCTTCTCCCATGGGGATCGCGTTCGGTCCCGACGGTGACTTGTACGTTTGCGACAACCAAGGCTGGCCCGGTCGCCCCGAGCTGATCCGCAAGGGAAGAATCCTTCGCCTG
>JAGANE010000024.1 GCA_017624395.1 Clostridia bacterium | reverse complement strand
GTCGTATAGGCATAGCCCTCGGTCATCCAATGATTGAGGACTTTTTTGATGTCTGCTGCGGTAATATTTCCGACGATCTTGTTGCCGATCAAGGGATAGATCTGATTGATGATCGTGCATTCGTATCGGTCATAGGTTGTCCGTTCAACCGACGGAAATTTGAACACCTGCAACCAATTCTGCATACTCTCTTTGAGCGTTTTATTGGCTTCGATTGAGATCTCATTTTCGTTGTTGAAGTTCTCAATATAGGCGGTCATCTTCTTATTGACTTCTTGCTTAGTGGTTCCCGAAAAACTTTTTCGTTTTCTCTCTCCCGCTTCATCCATATACCACACGGTACCGCCCCAACGACCGTCGGTTCGCTTGAAGGCATTTCCGTTGGTAAGTAACTTCCTTGTTGCCATTTATTCACCGTCTTTTTCTTTCGTGTCAATTAGTTTAAAGATGTAGATACTGTTCCGCGTTGTGAGAGTCAGCAGATTGCTCTTGTATGTCAGCTCCCCAACACTTGTTTCCAGACAATTGAGGTCAATATCGCATATCGCTATAAAGTGATTGTTCGGATCTTTGCGTTGGCTTTGGTATATATGGATGATTCCGAGAAAACCCTCATACTTCTTTCTCCAACTCCATGTGTTATCGTCTTTACTCTTTTCGGTTGGTTCTACCGATAGCAACATTCCGAAATGCTTACTTACTAACTTTGCCATAAAGATCTCCTTTCTTTTTTACTACCAACAATACCACAACTCTTGTGATATATCCAGCCCTTTTCGGAAAAGTTATCAGTTCAGACACAACCGATTTTTGTGTTGTCAAACAAGTGTGACACCGATCATGATCCACGCTAAAACCATTGCAATACATTGCTTTTTATATACCTCGATCCACAGATAGACCCACAGGGCAGATTTTTGACCCACATTTATATCCGAGACCTAAAAGTGGAAATCTCCTTATTCTGTCGGCTCTGCCGGCAGTTGTGGCGCGAGTCGGGGCGGCTTGCCGACCCAGACTCTTTATCCTGCTTGAAAATCGAAGTTCGGTTTCCACCTAAAAAACTACTATTTTACTTAATTTTATCGTACTTGATCTGCTCGTCAAGCCACTCTAAAAGTCGATCCCGTGGAACGATAATCCTACCTTGCACAATTTTCAGCTTTGGGAAGTTTTCTTCACGAACCAGTTCATATGCACTCGCACGGGAGATACCAAGCAGATTTGCTACGTCGATTACCGACAAAAACATCGGCATGTCATCACGTTTTTTATAGATGGACTGCTTCACTTTTTACTCCTTTCCGCCTATTTTTCTCTTTCTGTTTTTCAAGTCCTTTTTGTATGGAAATCCTTGCGCTTTGCAGTTGCAGCATCTTTTGAAAACAGGCTTCTTCGACCGCTTCGATCGGTAGAAGAGTATAAAGTAAACTACCGTTATGTACCCGTCCGTCTTTTGTGGTGACGGTAGTATATTCAGTTGTGATTAGCCCCTTTTTTCGGAGTCCGTCTACGTGCTTTTTTACTGTATTGTTGCTCATTCCAACCGCCGTGCCAATAGTGGAATAGCTCGGATGGCATTGGTAGGTTTGCCTGTCTTCACAATACATTAAGTAGGTATAAACGAGGATTTCTCCCGATGTAAGACCTATGCGAAAAATTGCATTTGGAAGTGCGAAAAAACTTTTTGTCGAGTCTCTTTTTGTTTGAAACATTTCTTTTCCTTTCTTTTTGACAGTAAGGTATATAATACCCCCTATTATACTATTGGGAACAAAAAATGTTTTTACAAACCATATTTTTCTTTTTTTAATATTTATCTACACATTCTTTACTGTTTTGACATATTTTTAAGCAAAAATTAAGCATTTTCTAAATATTAAAGTAACCTATCGGGACAACCAAAACCAGAGGCAATGGATGAACGGATGAAACAATAAGTCCCGCTCAATACCGATTTCGTATCAAGCGGGACTCCGAATATTCATTTTTTTGCCGATGCAAGATAATCAAACAGATCGGTCTCAACTTCCTTGTATTCTTTCAGAGCATCTTTGAGTTCCCCATTCGTATGTCCGTCACTTTTCTTTTTTTAATATTTATCTACATATTCTTTACTGTTTTAACATATTTACAATACGCCTTACTAAAAATTTTCAAGCCATTTTTCTTTGGATATGAAGAGGCGCCCCAATCAAATCGATCAGTGCCCTCAATTTTTTTATTGAAAAACCTAACTTGTTGCGTAAGGAATCCGCAGATTTTCGTTTCTGTGGTCGTCTTTTCTTTCCTGCCCGATTAGTGCTCTCGGCATGCGTTGCTCCTTAGCAATGAAAGTCCGCTACAGATTTGGCAGTAGGAACTGTTAGCTAACGGCAAGGGAGTCCATCGTGAGGTGGAGTTTGAAGGAAACTCACGGCAAAAGCTATAGGGCGTGATGAATGAAATTGCCCGTAGAATCAATAAACCAGTGATCGGAAGTTCCGCACCCAATGCATGGTGATCAGGTTGCTGTCGTGGGCACAATTCGCCTCTTCATCGGCGGCACGAGTGAGGATCAAGAGATCTTCTCCACAAACCGCCATAGACGGACTGTATCGAGAATGCTTTTCGTTCTCGCCAATGTCAATCACGCCCGCAAAGCACCAATCCACGCAGTTTTTGGAAAAATGAAGCACCACCCGATGTGTTTCGTTACAAGGCAATGCCATACGAACAGGATCGAGCGTTTCGGGGCGTGACATACTGTCACTTGCCTGCATATTAGACAACCAATACAATCCAGACACCTCGTCCCAAAGCATATAAAACTTCATCGAACCGCCGGGAAACGGTAGATAAACGATCGGTTCACCCGACGGTGCGTTTTCGGTCATAGTGGTCATACTGCCGTCCTCGTTTTCGACAACCTTCAAAACCGCAGCAATATTTGATCGCCCGGTATAAGCCGAGGAAAACAGATGAAAGGTTTTTCCATTGGAATCGTACCAAGCATGATTGGGATCATTCAGGCGCACCACGTTCGTTTCACTCCAACCAAGATCAAAAAACTTACGCTTGGGGCGAACCGACAACACGTTGGGACCGGTCTCAAGGCTCTGATAAAACGGAATTCCGACATAGTTACACTTTTGCTTGTCAACGGTTTCCAGACAACAGATCTCGGAAGCAAACGTCCAATTTTCAAGTCTAGTCAGATCGTCCTCGCATTTTCCCCGCATAAGCACGGGTGCAAAGATAGATGTTCCCATGCCCTTGCAACGCTCTGCAAGCACGCGCTCCATAACCAGATAAACATACCCATTTTGATAATGTACGTTACACGGTGCTTCATGATGCCAGATCTGCCCCTCGGTCAGCTTGACGGACTTCGACCATGTTTCACCGTCATCATCCGAGCGCATCACGATCATATCCCACTCATGTCCCAGCACGTAAACGGACTTGCCCGCCTTAAATACTCTTGCGTGCATCATGGGCGCATCGGCAACATGCCGCCACGTCTCTCCTTTATCGTCGGAAATATAAATTTGCTCAATTGCGTGAAGCTTTCCTTTGATACACTTTTCAACATCAAGCTCCACGATGCCCGGACCAAACACACACATCGTAACAATGATCCTGCCGCTGTCCAACACACAAAGGTTGGGGCAGGCACCAAAAATACGTTTGGGGTCGGGCGATCGGTAGAATATCCGTGCATCCTCTGCTATTTTCATTCGCATTTTGTTTTCGCTCCCAATCAATAGTTATTTGTCCATTTATCCTTGGTCGTATTGGCTTCGGTACTGCTCTCCGCACCTTCCGCAGGAGTGCTTTGGGTCTGTTCCGTTGCCGATTGCGTTCCTTTGGATTCCAAGGGCTTCATATCGTCGCAGGAAACAAACGTCAGACAAACACACAAGCAGCACAAAATTAACGTCAACCTTTTTTTCATTTCTCCTCCTTTGAGATCAGATAAAGGATCTCCTTCAAAAATAATTTTTCAACATTCTTTTCAAAACCTGAATCTGTTCAAAAAGCTCTTTTCCCTTATCGGTTTCCTTGATCAAAATACGTTTTTCGTAGGTTTTGAGCGTACAGATCTCACTCCGCAACGCCTCGTCGTTCTCGGTCGCACCGCTCTCCCCCGAGAACGGAATATGACTGACCAGATACAGTCCCTGCGAGTTTCCGATCAAGGTATAACCACCGATGCCCGTTTTGGAGTAATAGGCGTGGGAAAGACCACCGTCGATCGTAATATGCCGTCCATTTCCGCTAGTCGGCACCTCCCCATCCTTCACACGCACAGGCGTATGCCCATTGACGATCACCGCGTACCTTCCGTTTGCGCCGAATTCTTCAAGCACCTTCCGACAAAATACTTCATCCTGAATATGTGTGTAATACGGATCCTTGATTTCGGGTTCTGACCGATTTTCAAAATGCTTCTCATAGGTACTCATTTTATTCCTCCCGTACAGAGGGGATTTTTTTCCACACCATAGATACCACATAAAATCAATGGCATACTCGTCACCCGTGCTCGCATCTCTTACCAATCGATCCAAACGATCGTACAAAGCGCATCCGCTAAATAAATCATCCCCTACCTTCACACGTGAAAACGTTCCGTCCTCCTCGGTTGGAACACATCCGTGCATCAGCAAATTGCCATTGTATACCAGATACATGCTCCCGCTTTTCAACAGAAACCGAATGTGCGTTTGCAGGCGTCGGTTTTGCGTAAACTCCTTGATCAACCAATCCACCAAAAGCTGTTCGCCTTCGGTCAATTCATCCGTAGGATACAAAATACGATCGTCCATTTCAAACTCAGGGTGCTTTCGGATCAGTCTGTTTTCAAGCTTCAATTGGATCACCGTAATCGCTTTCGTCATTTTCGCAAGTGTTTCATTGCGTTCCAATCGGCTCTCTTCTCCATAGATATCCGAGATTTGAAAGCCTCCACAAGGATCGTCGCCATAGGCTTCCATGGCAAATGTTACCAAAGGACGCAGATTGATGCCGTAATTTTCAATCACCTGCAAATTTCGGTACAGGCAGTTGATGCGTATGACGTTACAAATACAAGCCGCATTGCCAAAGCTCGCCCCCATCCACAAGACGTCGTGGTTTCCCCATTCGATGTCCAGTGAATGGTACTTGCGAAGCCGATCTATAATCACATCTCCGCCGTTTCCGCGGTCA
The DNA here is from genome assembly GCA_017624395.1 of Clostridia bacterium. Classification (GTDB taxonomy): domain Bacteria; phylum Bacillota; class Clostridia; order Oscillospirales; family CAG-272; genus UMGS1865. The sequence continues at coordinate 8,502 of JAGANE010000024.1, read as the reverse complement.
TAAATATCACCTACGATATGTAAATGATCGATCGCCAAGCGTTGGATCAGATAACAGATCTCGGTAATAAATTTGTCGGTGTTTCCAAGCTCGATAATACCCGAAATGATATGCGAGTAATACTCCGATTTATCAATGCTGTGATACGGCATATTGATCAGCTCGTCAATGATGTATCGGTAATCGGGCGGCAGGGCTTTTCGTACCTTGGAACGAGTATATTTTGCCGAAACCAACTTTGTGATTTCAATCAGTCTGCAAAGCAACTGCGCGTAGACCGAATCATCGCATCCCTTTTCCTTCATCACTCGAAGCTGACGCTCGGGATAATAGATCAAAAGAGCAAGCTGCTTTTTTTCGTCCTTGCAAAGCGTATCTCCAAATACAATATCAATCTTGGTACGAATGACCCCCGAAGCATTCCGCAACAGGTGAAAGAAGGTTTCCGCCTCTCCGTGCAGATCGCTCAAAAAATGCTCTGTTCCTTTGGGAAGGTTCAATATCGCTTGCAGATTGATGATCTCGGTCATCACGTCCTGCGGTGTGGCGTACTGCTTTCCAATCAATTGATAAATTGCTTTTTCCTGCAATCTTATCCTCCTTTTTCGTCAGTGGGTTCAGTTCATTTCATCACGGCGAATCACTTCGTCCTGACCTCTTTTAGACATATCGGTAAAGATCGCGCTGTACCCCGTGATACGAACCATAAGATCGCGGTAGGAATCGGGATCCTGCTGGGCTTTTTTCAGCACCGCGGTGTCTGCAACGCTAACCTGTATCTGCATACCGCCATTTCCGAAATAGGTATCCAACAGAGTTTTCAAAGCAGTCAGTCCGCGTTCTCCCGAAACGATGTTTTTCGCAAGTCGGACATTATGCGCGCCTGCGTGGATCCGATTGAACGGAAGCTTTGCAACCGAATTTAACACAGACGTTACGTTGGTACGGTATCCAACGGACGGAGATAAGTTTTCGCTGAGCGGCTCACCGTCGCGGCGTCCGTCAGGAGTAGCCTTCATTTTTGCGCCGTCCTTGAGGTGATCCATATCGGTTATGGTGACGTTGAGCGGGATAATATCCTTGATCCCATTCTCGTTGGTAGCCACCTCGTCGATCACATCCAAGAGGGTGTTCATCAGTCTGACCGCGTGTGTATCCGCAAGCTCGGTGTCAGTACCAAACTTGGGGGCTTTTTTACACAATGCGTAAATGTCGTCATAGCCTTCAAAATTATGCTTGAGAGCCTCCGACAAAGCCTCTAAGGAGCAGCTCTTTTGGCGGAACACCAGCTCGTCAATTGCCGCCATCATATCCGCCGCCGTACCGATATTGCGCAACAAATGATATACACCAATATATTTCACACCGCCCTCACGGAACCCGTAGCCGTGTTCAAGCGTACCTTGCGTAAAGCAATCGTCTATGGAAAGAAGTCCCTTGATCGGTCTTTGAGGGTCTGCAAAGCGTTCACGCAAGGCTTCGTATACAGGCTTGATCAACGCGCGGTAACGCTCTGCGACCTTTTGATAGATCTCCTCAACAGACGCAATATCAGTCTTTAGAACACCATCCTCGAATAAAACCGCGTATAGGGTGTTCGGGATTGTTTCCCCCGCCATTTTTGCCACAAAATAACCGCCCGCAATATCAGGCCAGTTGCAGGCATGAACGGTATAATTGCGCGCATCCTTGGTTTCAACACCCGAATGCTCCATTGCGGAGATCATCGTATGGTCGTTGTAGATTAGAATTGATGCGTTGTTACGCACACGGTCGCAGATCACGTCCCAGACCTCTTCCGAGCGATTCTGATTCCAACGGTAAATATAAACAGGCTCCTTCATCGCAGGATCAATATGCTCGGCAAAAAGCTTGGTCAAGGGATTTGTACGGTGATCGTAGCCCAATACCTTGGTATATCCTCCAAGCACGACGTAGGTGGGAGAATCATATGCGGGATTTCGATCCCAGCCCGTGTTATTCCCCTCATCGCCCTCCTTGGAAAGCTGATGCTCACCGCGTCCCAGATGCAAATTGAGCTTGCAGTTGAAATCGTCGATGATATATCCTGCCTCCTCGGGCGTCAGGGTGTTTTTATAAATATCCTGCAAATAAAACGGCAACAGATAGTTATCCATACGCCCCAACGTCAGGCAAGCAACACGCCGGCCGGCATAGATCGTATAGACCGTGTAAACGAATAGCACCAATTGCATTGCCTCGCGGAAGCTTTGTGGCGCACCAACGGAAAGATGCTTGCACACCTCGGCGCAATCAGCCATTCCTGCTTCCTCTGCCGCCTTAGCATACCGTTCAATATAAGTCTTGATCGCGCGGTAAACCAAAAGCATTCCCTTAACAAAATCGACCTTTTTTCTTTCGGGATCTTCACTTTTCAGTTCTTTCAAGCGAGCTTCCGTTTTTTCAATATATCCGGTAATACCAATCCTGACCAATGTTTCCCAATCAAAAACGTTATGTCCTCGATTGAAGCCAACGATCGGATGCTTTTTGTTTCTCCCTGCGATCCAGATATCCTGCAATTTTGCATCTTCCTCTTCCGTGGGGACACGGTCAACAAATCTTCCGAGCAAAATGTCACATTCGTTGATCGGCGTAGAAGCGCGTTCCAAAATATATTGTAAGCCTTTTCCCAAAATCATAGCTTGGGGCAAGCCTTCATAAAGTCTGGTCGCTTCATCGATCAAAAACCACCGCTCGGTCAACGTGCTGTTGATCGGCTTGTTTTTGAGTTGTGCTACGATTTCCGCGCGCTGTATTTGAATTTTTTCTCTATTTGTCATGAAAAACGCCCTCCTTGTGTTATGGTTACGCTAACTTTACTTCCGTCTTGGTTTTTTCGCGAAGAAGCACAACAATATCCGCCATTCGTTCCTTTGACGGTGCTTCCACGTCCTTCATTTTTCCAACACGTCTGCCCAGTCGCTTATATTTCATCAAGCCGAAATCGTGATATGGCTCCAGCTCCACGCGTTGAATAGATTTCAAATCGTTTGCGATCTGTGCAATGCCGTCAAAAGTTTCTCCTGTTAATATTTAATAATTATTGGAAAATCTTTTTCATGATACTTTGATTCCTTTCTTTATTTTAATCTGTTTGCTTCAACCATAGAAATTAAATGCTTGCCAACGTCCGCCATAAAGCGTGCGCCGATCGGCACAAATCCCCCATCCTTATCCAAAATCAAGTCGTGCTTAATCTCGTAGGTGAAATCTCCCTGATAGTCGATCTCGCCCAACGCCCTGCATACACGTTCCCAATTGATCTTGCCCATATAAGGAAGAACGTGTTGATCTTTTTCGTAATTGTTGTCATGAATGTGCAAGGATTGCAGACGTTCACGCCCAAGCAGACGCACGAAATCATCCGCCTCAATCTCCTGCAACGGAAGTCCCACGTGTCCCACGTCCAAACATGCAACGATATACGGACTGTCAAGCGTATCCACATAGCGGATCAGTTCTTCGGGACGAGAGCAGGTATCGTGCACAATACACTTACGTAGCGCATCCTTCTGGAACATATTCTCAATGGCTATCCGTACACCGTAGGTTTCACAGTATGGAATCAAACGACGGTAATAAGCCATGTTGCGCTCAAACACTTCCTCCTCATGACCACGATAGACCATATGGTGAATGGGATGGACCACCATGATCGTTGCCCCCAGCAATGCCGTGATCTCCAAGCAGCGGATCATCGTTGGAAGCGTTACTGTTTCAAACAAGACAGGATCGTCCAGCTCCTGTGCTGTAAATTTAAACGGTGCGTGCGTTTGCACGACCGGAAAATCCATCTGCTTGCAAACGGCAGAAATCTCCTCGACAAATTCGCGATAGTCCTCTCCACGAAAAGGACAATCTGCCTTGAACGCTTCCATTAGTCCACCGTAGTCCATTGCGTTAAAACCTGCCGTCTTGAACAATGATATTTCCTTCTTTATTTGATCAATTCGTAAGTCTTTGATATTAATTACAAGCTTCATACTTGTACCAGCTTTCTTTGATTTAAATAAATTTTGTTCCGTGTTTATTTTTCTGTGATATTGCTTGTTATGCCAAGCGCACCTCGGTGTCGGTTTTCTGTCGGATAATAGAAAGGATCTCATCCACCCGTTCCTTCGACGGTGCTTCCACATCCTTCATTTTTCCAACACGTCTGCCCAATCGCTTATATTTCACCAACCCAAAATCGTGATACGGCTCCAGCTCCACGCGTTGAATACACTTCAACTCATTTGCGATCTGTGCAATGCCGTCAAAATGCATCTCGGTATCGTTGAAACCCGGAATGATAGGACATCGAAGTATCATCGATTTTCCAATGCTGTTTAAAAAACGCAGATTTTGAAGGATCAGGGCATTATCCACCCCCGTAAATGTTTTGTGCTTTTGCGATTCTGTTTCTTTGTAGTCAAACAAAAACAGATCCACGTATTGCGCGACCTCGACTAACAGCTCGGTCTTGGCAAATCCGCATGTTTCCATACAGATATGCAAGCCGTGTTCCTTTGCCAGCTTCAAAATGGAAAGACAGAATTCGGGTTGCGCCAACGGCTCCCCACCCGACAGCGTCAATCCACCGCCCGAGTTTTGGTAAAACGCCGCGTCCTTCATCACGTCGGCAATGATCGCCTCGGGTGTGATTTCATAACCGTATGCCTCCATAGCGGGACAGGTGGGATGAACGCACGTCTGACATGCCTTACAATCAGAGCGTGCATAACGATGTACACCACACTCTATGCGGTGGCATTGATTGGGACATCTTGCAACACATTTACCGCAATTCAGACAACGATCTTTGTTGTATGAAATCTCGGTTTTGACCGATTGCGACTCGGGATTGTGACACCAGGCGCACTTCAAAGGGCATCCCTTCAAAAACACCGTCGTCCTGATCCCGGGCCCGTCGCTCGTGCAAAATTTTTGAATATTAAAAATCGTTCCCATAGAATTACCTTAGTTAATACGCAGTACGATTCAGTACCGCCTTTTGCTGCCAATCCGGCAGGTTGATAAAATATTCGCTGAATCCGTAAAGACGAACAGTCAAGCTTTTGTACTTGTCGGGATTGACCATTGCTTCTTCCAGTTCTTCCCTCTTCAAAACCGTAATACCCACGTGCAAACCACCGTTTTGGAAGAAGGTTGTAATCAATCCCTTTAAAATTTCCGGCTCTACGGCGCGCGAAAACGTCAAATTGAAACCGCCCGTTGCAGTTCTTTGGAGCGGAATTTTGGACACACTGTTGAGCAATGCCGTAATTCCGTTTTTATCCGCACCGTATACGGGAGATTGATTTTCGCTAAAGCCTTCGCCTGCAAGTCTGCCATCGGGAGTAGCAGGAATATCCTTTCCCCACCGATTGTCCTTATCCAAGGAATAAAATCCCGGAATCGCATAGCGGTTGGGCAACAACTCAATCTGCTCCACCACCGAAAGAAAAGTATCTGCCACTCGCGTGACATATTGATCGACATCGGTATCATTTCCATATTTGGGCAACGATTGCACGTACAAACGCAAATCCTCGTGTCCTTCGAAATTATGCTCTACGATATCCATATATTCAGCATAAGACAGTTTCTTTTCTTGGAACACCACATGGTCAATTGCCGCCAAGGAATCCGCAATGGTGGCAATTCCTGAGAAAAATACGTTGTACACATGATACGTCAAGCCCCCCTTCATGGGGTATCTGCATTTTTTTGTACAATCTCCGATGAGAAGTGCGTCGAGAGCAAAAGCCTTACGATTCTTTCTGAAAGACCAATTCTGCTGTACAGCTTCAAAATGCGTACGCAAATGATCCGAAATTGCCACCGAATAAAGATCAAGAATTTCCTGCACACTGCAAAAAATCTTCATTTTGAGAACCTCGCAAAACATCTGCATCGAAGGCATGAAATATTCCTGACGGAAGTTTCGATGATTCAAGTCAAAGGTACAGCACGCCGAATAGGTGAAATCCCTTGCGATCTCCTCGGGAATTCCCTTTCCAAGCAAAAATCGCTTGATGGACGGATAGGAATAAACGTTCATCTTGTCGGTCAATACCGATAGCGTGGAAAATACCGCATCTGTAAATTGTGTGTCTGCACCAGGATCCAACAAAACAATGATCTGAGGCTGAGCCATGTTGACCTTCTCTGCCGCCTTCAAAATCGCAAAAGACAGCTTATTGGGATGCTCTCCACCAATGTTGACATATTGCTTTGAGGAATTACACAAAATAGGCTTTTTATTATAATTCCATGAAGTTCTTCCGCATATCTCATTGGTTTTGAGGAAAAAACCTGCCATAAGATCGATCAACTCATCCTCGGTCTTTCCCTCCTTTAATGCCGCCGTATAATATGGGTACAGGATTTCGTCAAATTTTCCGAACGCGTAATCTCTTGCCCCCATATAACAGCTTGCGATCATGTGAACGATCCACATTCCCTGCAATGCGGAGTAAAAATCCTACGCAGGCTCATAAGGAACCTTTTCCAAAGCGTTTGCCGCCTCAATCAATCCTTTTTTGCGAGCGGCTTCCGCATAGCGTTTGGCGTAAAAGTGGATTGCGTCTACCACGATTTGCGCATTCTGATAAAAAATCTGCGATTTTTCGTCACCCAAACGCTCGGCATTACTTTTGATCTCCTGCAAAATGCCGCGAAAACCGAGCTTTAACAATTTGGAATAGTTGGGACTCATGTGTCCTTTGGCTGCCAATATCTTACAGGGAATTTGCTCATATTCATTTGTAACCCCTTCCACAACACGTCCTACGAAAATATCGTTTTCGTCAACGGGAACCGAAACGCTTGCCAAAAGTCCCGATAACACCTTCGCGAAAAATTGGGGTGATTCTTCACAATACAAATTGGGATCCAATGTGTTCAAAAAACGTTCCCGTTCAATGAAACAAGCATTGTTATCCATTTCAAAAACAAGATTCTTTAGATATTCTATTTTTTCATTTGTTGTTTTCATTATAAATACCTCCTAAAAAGCGCACGGGCAAAAGAGATCCGTGAACGTTTCCGTAAATCTCTTTCGGCCGTGCGCTCGTGCCGGTTCACTGATCCGATAAAAAATCCAAAAGCTTATTCATTTTGATTGAACTGTATTCAACAACTTGATCTTTCGGTTAACAATCGGATGGTTTGATGCCTCCCGTGGTTTCCACCACGTCGGGTGCAAATTGAAGTGCTTGTTGCATTTCCTCGTCGGTGGAAAGGATCCAAAGTCCGAGAGAAAAACGCGATTTGATCATTTCGGCATATTCCCTTGTTACCGCCGGCGTTTTGTTCCAAGCAGTCAGGTCGTTTGCCATACGCATCCAGACAGTGGTCGGATGTCCTTCGGAAAAGCTTGCGAGTTCATCCAACGCCTCGGCACTGACGGGGCCGTCATAATGCAGGGGCGCATTTGGAAAACGCTCTGCATAGCGACGCAAAAGAGGCATATCTGCGGCAGTGAAACCAACCTGGGTCGTATCCCCGTGCTGTTCCACAATATCAAAGACCTTGTCGATCTGCTCCTCCGTAAATTTTCGAACGCAGTTGTCGATCTTTGCCTCAATACCAACATAGCGCATATAGTCCAGCACTTGCGCCAACGTGGGAATATGCTCCCCCGTAAATTCGGGTGCAAACCATTCTCCTACGTCGATCTCGGAGAGTTCGGAAAAGGTTACATCCGTAATACGAAGTGCCTCCTGCTCCAATTCCTTGCCACAAATACGACCGGTGCGGTTAAGCGTTTTGTCATGCAGGACAACGCAAATGTTGTCCTTGGTAAATTTGGGATCAAACTCGATGATCTCATACCCTTGGCGTACCGCCTCGCGGAACGCTGCCATGGTGTTTTCGGGCGCATCGGTGCTAACACCTCTGTGCGCCTGCAATTTGCAATTGCTGTTCTGATACATAATACTCTACCTCGAGTAAAATTAATAGTTATCTGTCCACCGTTCCTCAAAAGCCACGTCCGCATAAACCATGAGGTGGTCGGATGCGGCAAGCTCATCCTCAGTGGTAGCACCAACATAATGCACGTAAGCAGTCACGCTTTCGTAAAAATAGAAGATATGATCAATACTTGCTCCAAGACGCGCCGCCGTTCCCGGTGTATGCGTGGTACGGTAGCCGACGCAACGCGAAACCGTAGCGTGCGTTTCTGCCTCCACAAGACCGCCCTTGATCGCAGCCGCGTAAGCCTCGGACGAACTGTTAAAGTTGAAATCTCCTGCGGACAGTGTGGGAATATTACCATGCGTTTGACGGATAGAAGCGATGATATCAAACAACTGTCTCACATTATCTATGGTCCATTGATTAGCAAGTTGAAGCAACTGTTCATTCGAATAGTTTTCGTATCCCGGATAGTCCTTGCTTGTAACCGCGCCGTGCAGATTGGTAACGGCAAAAGTCTTTCCGCCATTCTTAAACTGCAACACCGCCCAGGAGTAGGATTTGGTATTGGTACCC
>JAGANE010000181.1 GCA_017624395.1 Clostridia bacterium | reverse complement strand
GAGGTGATGATCCATCAGCCTCTCGGTGGCGCGCGCGGTCAGGCAAGCGATATTCAGATTCAAGCAGAGCAGATTCTGAAAACCAAGGCAATGCTCAACCGTATTCTTTCCGAAAACACGGGAAAGCCGCTGGAAATCATTGAGCGTGATACCGACAGAGATAATTATATGACGGCACAGGAGGCAATGGAATACGGCTTGGTTGACAAGGTTCTTTCCAAGCGTCCTTAACTTCCATCAGGAGAATTTCATGGCTAACAACAATTCTAACAATGGTTCAAAAAATCTGCGTCACTGCTCTTTTTGTGGAAGAAATGAGCATCAGGTGGACTTTTTGATCCCCTCCCCCACGGGTGTTTATATCTGCGACTTTTGCGTTGAGGCTTGCAATGAGCTGATTTCGGAAACCGAAAACCGAGAAAGCTCTCTTGACAGCATGACGCTTGCAGAGCTTCCCCGCCCTATACAGATCAAGGACTCACTTGACAAATATGTTATCGGGCAGGACGAGGCAAAGGTGGCTCTTTCGGTCGCCGTTTACAATCACTATAAAAGAATTCTTTCCTTGGATCAAAAAAAGCCGCGAGGAAAGAAGAAAAAAGAAACCGATTCTTATGCCGACGAGGATGACATCGAGCTTCAAAAAAGCAACGTGCTGCTGATTGGTCCCACGGGTGTTGGAAAGACCTACCTTGCACAAACGCTTGCAAAAGCACTGAAGGTTCCCTTTGCCATTGCAGACGCAACCACGCTGACCGAGGCGGGTTACGTTGGCGAGGACGTGGAAAATATCCTTCTCCGCTTAATTCAGGCGGCAGACTATGATATTGAACTTGCGGAACGAGGCATCATTTATATTGACGAGATTGATAAGATCTCCCGCAGAAGTGAAAACCGTTCCATCACGCGCGACGTTTCGGGCGAGGGTGTACAGCAGGCACTCCTCAAGATTTTGGAGGGCACGGTTGCAAACGTTCCTCCGCAGGGCGGACGCAAGCACCCCAATCAGGAGTTTATCCAAATCAACACCAAAAACATTCTATTTATCTGCGGCGGTGCATTTGACGGTTTGGAAAAGACGATTGAAAACCGAAAGGGCAACCAAACCATCGGCTTTGGCGGAGAGATCAAAACCAAGGCGGAGCGCAAGGACGTCGGCATCTTCCGCGACGTGGTTCCGCACGATATTGTAAAATACGGATTGATCCCCGAGCTCGTCGGTCGTATTCCCGTAATTGTTCCGCTGAACGACCTTGACAAGGGGGCTTTGGTTCGGATTTTGACCGAGCCGAAAAACTCTCTTGTAAAGCAATACGAAAAGCTCTTTAAGATGGACGGCGTAAAGCTGACCTTTGGCAAGGATGCCTTGGACACCATTGCAACACTTGCCATTGAACGGAATACAGGCGCGCGCGGATTACGCTCGATCATGGAATCGGCAATGACCGATATTATGTTTGAGATTCCCTCACGCCACGATGTTGCCGAGGTGGAGATCACGTCCGAATGTATTCGCAAAACGGGAAAATGCCACTACCGACTGTTGCGTGAGCTTTCCAATATGCAGGAAACACCCGCACTTCCCGAAGCAAACGAATAATACGGAAAGGGTGTCGCAATCGCAACACCCTTTCCCTCTTTTTAGCAACCGCAGCCGCAACGCGAGGAACGATCACCGTTTCCCTGCTGGATCGGGCTTGACAGGGTTGACGGACAAAACTCACTCGTCGGGAACGGCATACACCGAAAGACGTGGCAGGGATCGTCCTCCTCTACGGGACAGCATTCCTTTTCGGGAACGCAGAATTCGGTTGCCTGAACCAAAATTTGCGTAGGACGAACAATGCGTACCACCGAGAAAATACCCAAGGATACGGTCAGATAACGTCTGCCGTTTCCATCATCGTCAAAGCTGAGTGGCGACTCCATGGACGACATGACCGATTCGGGCAGATCGTTTTCCTGACAGCAGCAACAGCAGTTGCAATCGCTGATCTTTTCTACGATACGGCTACCAAGGATCACGGGGTCAACAACCTCTACGATTGCCGTAGGGTCACTGTGCTCACCGCATTCAGGCTTAGGCAACGCGCAAAAATCGTGATCGCATCCGCTGCTCTTGAAAACACTGACGTTGCTTTCACCGCCAAACAAAATGACACGTTTTTCAAGAACGGCTACGCCCTCTACCTCCTGCGCACGACCTCCGCCAATGCAGGCTTCAAATACCAGCTTCACGTAAAAACGAATGGTTACGGCATAAAAGCCACGGTTAAATTGGATCGGATCAATTCCGATAAACGTCCATACGATCTTTGCACTCTTTGCACGGATCGCACCTGTGCGCTCAAGAATCTCGTTGCCATAGCACGAAAGATAAACACGCACGTTTTCAAAGCAGTCGCGATCACGACAGGAATCTAAAATCCGATTGGTATCAATGCACACCGTTTCGCGGGTAGAGCCGCTTGGTGCACAGGGAAATCTGTTTTCCGCCATCGTTGATGATCTCCTTTTTCATGAATTCAGAGAAAACTCTCTCGCTAACATTCTATGCAACTCGTCATAATATGACACCAAGGGACGAAAATCTTTTTTGGCAATACGCAAATCTGCTTTTTTTCAATCATATTCCATTGGAAATATTATTTTAAAAGAAAAAGGAACATTATTCCATGAAAAAACACGCACATCTTATTTTGATCCTCGCGCTTTTACTTTTGTTTGTCTCCTGCGAGCAAAAGCCCGTTGCGCAGGATCCGACTCAAAACACGTCAACCACAGCATCGGAAACCGAATCCGAGTCTACACCGAGCGAAGAAAATCCCACCGAAAGCATCCCTTTTCCAAGCTTTGATGCTCTTAACTGTCACACGCTGGTAACATTGGGAGATACGTCAACACTTGCATATTCCGCGGATACTTTGGCACACGCTGTCAAGAACCTCTACGATACCTACTATAAAGAATACAATCAAACGGTCACCAATCGCGCTGCACACGCAGGCGACCTTGTAAATATCGACTACGCAGGCTATCTTGACGGTGTAGCCTTTCAAGGTGGAACAGCAACCAACCAAACCGTCTTTATCGTTGGTGACAGCGGGTATATCCCCGGGTTTGTAGAGGGGATTCCCACGCACACGGTGGGAGAAGAATTTGACGTTCCCGTCACCTTTCCCGAAAACTACGGAAAAGCCGATCTTGCAGGTAAGGCTGTTATATTCAAAATGAAGCTGAATGCGATCTATGATCTGACACTGACGGATGCTACTGTAAAGGAATTGACAAAAAATGAGTTTGAAAGCTACAATGCTCTTCTTCAAGAATATAAGAAGAAGGAAGGCGGATCCGAGCTTCTTCAAGCTTTGGCAGAAAAATCTACCTTTTTGGAAATTCCCACGGAGAGTTACCTTTTTTTTGCAGATTACTACCGCAATATGTACCGCAATTACGCAGCCTACTACGGCATGGAGTATGAGGAATTTCTTGCTATGAATGGTTTGAGCGATGCAAAGCTTGACGAGGCTGCAAAGGACCAAGCCAAGCTATATATTTCTGCCTACGCACTTGCAAAGGCACATAGCTTTGAAATTGATGCCGAAACCATGTCCGCAGAGTGGGAAAGCTACATTCAACGTATTATGACCGAAAAAAGCTGTAGCCGAGCAGAAGCCGTAGCAATGGTTGCCTCGGATGAAAAAGATATGCTAAAGGCAGACCTGACCTACCGGGCGGCATTGAATTGGTTGACCGATCAAGTAAATTAAAGAAAGCACCAAAAAAAGACGTTGGGATAAGCCTGAAAGCCTATCGCAACGTCTTTTGTTCTTAATCTTGGTTTATTTAAACGGGATCAACTCTCCCCAGCCTTCTTCATCATCGGCATTCTCGACCTTCAAGCCACCGTCGGTCTCATCCTTTTTTCCCTCGGTAACGTATTCGATCACGGGATTTCCACTTTCATCAGTCTCCAAGTTTCCGTTTTCATCGGTTACGTAGTAGGTGACAAGATCATCATCGGAAATCTTGTCCAAAGGATCACGTCTGCAAGCAGCAAACAGCAAGACTGCCGCAGAGAGGACCAAAATAGCACAAATCAATTTTTTCATTTTCATAAGCTCCTTATTTTTATTATCTCTATTTTACCATATAAACGGTTGATTTGTCAATAGTTATTGCAAAACTTGTCAAAAAAATCGGAAAATATGAGGAGAATCAGAACTCAAACGCGCGGTTTTATGCAATAAAATCCTTCCTCTATTCTACCGCACGTTTTGGCATCATTGTCGCAAGCGACAACGTGCAGAGTACGATTCGTAAACTGCAATCAAAAAAAAATCAGGCAGGGACACGTCCCTGCCCCCACTTTGTACAATCATTAAAAAAATGAGGAGAATCAGAACTCAAACGCGCGGTTTTATGCAATAAAATCCTTCCTCTATTCTACCGCGCGTTTTGGCATCATTGTCGCAAGCGACAACGTGCAGAGTACGATTC
>JAGANE010000180.1 GCA_017624395.1 Clostridia bacterium | reverse complement strand
GGTTCTCGCGGATCGTTCCCGAAAACAGAAGGTTCTTTTGCAGCACCATTGCCACCGAGTCACGCAGGGCGGCAACGTCATACGCGCGCACGTCAACGCCACCAACCTTGACACAGCCCTCGGTCACGTCGTAGAGCCGTGGGATCAGCTGTACCAGCGAGGATTTGCTGGATCCCGTTCCGCCAATGATACCGACGGTCATGCCCGACTCGATGCAAAGATCAATATCGGCAAGCGCAAATTTTTGCGCGTTCTCGGAATACTTAAAGCTGACGCCCTGAAATTCAATCGATCCGTCCTTGACCTCGGTTACGGCATTTTCGGGAGAGGTCAGCGTGGGGGTTTCCTCCAGCACTGCCATGATACGCTTTGCCGATTCGGTGGACATGGTGATCATCACGTAGATCATGGAAAGCATCATCAGGGACATCAGGATCTGCATACCGTAGTTGAGCATTGCCGAAATATGTCCCACGTCGATCTCTGCGGTGGTGATCGCCAGCTTGGAGCCCATAAAGAGAATGAACACCATATTGACGTACATACAGATCTGCATCAAGGGGGTATTCAACGCCACGATGCGCTCGGCGCGGGTAAAGTCACCGCGAATGTTCTCGGCACTTGCTCCAAACTTTTCCTTTTCGTAGTCCTCGCGTGAAAATCCCTTGACTACGCGCATGGCACGGACATTCTCCTCAATCGATTCGTTGAGGCGGTCGTATTTATGAAAAACTGCACGGAAGGCGGGCATTGCCTTGCTTCCGATCATGATCAGACCAAACGCCAAAACGGGGATCACCACCACGAATGACATTGCCAGCATGCCGCCCATGGTAAACGCCATAACGATGGAAAAAATGAGCATCAGCGGACTGCGGATGGCAGTACGAATGATCATCATAAAGGACATCTGCACGTTAGAGGTGTCGGTGGTCAGACGAGTGACCAGGGACGACGTGGAAAAGCGGTCGATATTACCAAAGGCGTAGGTCTGAATCTTTGCAAACAGGTCGTTGCGCAGATTTTTGGAAAATCCCGAAGATGCCTTGGCACAGGTAAAGCCCGCAATTCCGCCACAAGACAGCGAGAGAATTGCCATGACGGTCAAAAGTCCTCCTGTTTTGAGAATCTCGGACATCTGCGCACCTGCCTTGATGTCATTGATCAGGGTTGCCGTGATGAACGGGATCAGCGTTTCGATGATCGCCTCACAGACAATGAAGATCAGCGTAAGAATGACGTAGATCTTGTACTCTCTTACGCATTTTGCAAGTCTTTTCAGCATAAAATCTTCTCAAAGCTTCCTTTCTTGATTATTTCTTTGCAAACTTTTTATATTTTACCATATTTATAAAAAAAAGTCAATCCGCATTTCGTTAATTTTTTCGTCCTGCCTCCCCTTTCTTCTGGGCAACCCGTTTTGGATGATTTATTTGATAAAGCAACTATTTAAAATTACTGTAAAATACAGTTTTTACATAAAGAAGATAACGTTTATAACGATCATTTTTTGAATAAACGATTTGAACGAAATGTTAACATTAGGGCAAACCGATTGACAAATGCGGAAAAAAATGTTATAATTTCAGCACACACTGTGCTGTGTATTCTCAGAACGGAGGTACATCATTGGAAAAAGAAAGATCCCTGCTGATTCGGGACGCTATGTCGGAACGGATCATTGAGACCGCCGAGAGGATCGTCACCACGCAAGGTGCGCATCATCTGACAGTGAGAAAGATTCTGCAAGCACTGGGCATTACCAACCGTGTCTTTTACAACCGTTTTCGCAATGTTGACGAGGTGCTGACCGTGGTATACCGCAACACGGTGCTAAAGATCCGCGAAAGCATTTCCGCAGTACTTTGCGAAAAAAAAGACTTTTTTGATCGCGTTCTGGACATTGTAGCCAACTCGCTGATCATGTCCTACGACAACAAAATGCAGTTCAATCAATACGTATTTGAAAATGATTCGATCTCCCAGAGCAACTTTGAGTGGTGGACCTCTGAGATCAAAAAGCTGATCGATTACGCCAAAGAGCAAGGAATCATCAAAAACGTTGACTCCGAGGTTATGAGCTATTCGATCTGGTGCTTCTGCCGCGGCTTTAACGCCGATGCAGTAGGACGCAACATCCCGCGTGAGGAAGCGGTCAAGCGCTTTAAATACAGCTTTGGAATTCTTTTGGACGGCATGAAGCCCTGATTTCTGCAAACACTTTACTTTAATATTGAAAAAACAGGTTCTTGTCAAAATGGCGTATCGTTTTGCAAAGTTTTGCAAATACTGACGCAAAGCGCAGAACCTCCGTTTAGAAAGGAATGAGCAATCATTATGAAAAACGAGATCTTACATGAAAAAACAGAATTTGCCAACGTACGCGAGCTGATAGAATGGGCAGCCGAAAAGTACGGCGACAAAAACGCCTACTCCTTCCGCCGCAACCCGCACGACAGCACGCCCACGCAGATCAGCTTTGTACAGCTCCGTGAGGACGTGCGCTCCCTGGCAAGCGTCTTTTATGAAAAGGGCTACGCAGGCAAGCACATTGCCCTGATCGGAAAAATGACCTATGACTGGGCATTGACCTATTTTACCGCACTTTCCACCGCCTGCGTGCTGGTTCCCCTTGACCGCGATTGGTCGGCAGAGGATCTTGCAGACACCGTCAAAAAGGCAAATGCCGAGGTTTTGATCTGTGACGAGGACATTGCAGAAAAGGCAGCCGTTATTGCAGAAAAGTGTGCATTGATGGCAGATCCCATCCTCATCGCCCCCTCCAAAAAAGAGGGCAATACGATCCGCGCGCTGATGCTTTCGGGACGCGACAAGTTCAACACCTATGCGGACGTCTACAACAATACCTTTATCAGCCGCTCCGCACTCGCGCTCTTGGTATTTACCTCGGGCACTACGGGCACCACGGGTAAGGGCAAGGGCGTTATGCTCTCGCAGGAGGCGATCCTCTCCTGTATGTCCTCGGTCACTCCCTATATTGATTTTGCCGAAAAAACGCTTGGCGTTCTCCCGCCACACCACACCTACGGCTCTACCGTTATGCTGATCGGTCATGCAATGATCGGCTCCGAGATCTATATTTCGGGCGGTATCCGCTATATCATGAAGGAATTGAAGGAGCAAAAGCCGGGGCATCTGGTTCTGGTTCCCCTCTATTTGGAAACCTTTTACCGCAAGATCCTTGCCAACATCAAGGAGCAGGGCAAAACCGAGCTGGTCTTTAATATGATCAAGATCAGCAACGCACTGCGTAAGGTGGGCGTGGATATGCGTGCCAAATTCTTTGGAGCCATCCGTGCGGCGTTTGGCGGTGAGATCAAGATGATCATTTCGGGCGGCGCTCCCATCAACCCCGACATCATTAACTTTTTTGATGCCATCGGTATCGCAACCCTCAACGGCTACGGCATTACCGAGTGCGCGCCCCTGATCTCGGTCAATCGCAGCCTGCACGTCGTCAAGGGCAGTGTGGGAAGCGTCATTGACATTGACACCGTTAAGATCCGCGAGCCCAACGAGGACGGTGAGGGCGAGATCTGTGTCAAGGGCCCCAACGTGATGATCGGCTACTACAACGACGAGGCGGCTACCCGCGAGGCGTTTGACAAGGAGGGCTACTTCCGCACGGGCGACTACGGCAAGCTGGACAAGGATAATATCCTCTATATTACGGGAAGAAAGAAGAACCTGATCATTCTCTCCAACGGTAAAAACGTCTACCCCGAGGAAATTGAGAGTGAGCTGATGGCAACCCCCGGCGTGCTGGATATTATCGTTTACGAGGGACAGAGCAAGAGAGGTATGGAGCATAACGCCATCGTTGCCGAGATCTACCCCGACAACGAATATCTGGAGAAAAACGGCATCACTAATGCCGAGGCACACCTCAAGCCCTATATCGACGCCTACAACAAAACCGCCGTTGCCTACAAAAAGATTGGCGTTTTGAAGGTGCGCGACGCCGAGTTCCCCAAAAACACCCTGAGAAAAATTTTGAGATCCAAGCTGGATATGACCATTGATTGATGAGTCTGAACAATAAGACAAGAGCCGATGCAAAGCGATTTTGCTTTGCATCGGCTCTTTTTATGTTTTGATCGTTTATTGCTCCAAGGAATAAAAGTAAAGCCCGCCGCTCTCGTGTCTTGCAAAGGTCACCGTGTAGTCCTGCGGCAAATGCACACCGTCCGACAGCGCAAAAACCATGCGGTAGGTATGCGCGGTCTCCTCAATGCTCTGCACCGTCAGATCGACCGATGGGAGCCACGCCTGCAGGGGAGCGGTATAGCCGCGCATATCCTTGCGGTATTCAAATACCTCTCCGCTTTGATGCCTCACGCTTGCAAGACCAAAGCAACGTTCTACCGCGGCCTCAAAATCCTCGGCGGTGATCAGCGTGGAGATCTGTGCCTGAGGATAGCCCTGCGCCTCCAAGGAGAGCGTTTGTGTGTTGCCCGTATAGCGCAGATAATTGTCACGTAGCATGTCGTTGAGAATGGCGTCGCGGTAAGATGTCAACGCCTGCGAGGGTGTGCGGAAGGTGTCCAGATAGATACTTCCCGCAGTCAAGATCTCTACCATGTCACAAAGCTCGGCTGCAAGGGCGCCGTCGGTGGGATGAGATGCCACCGATGGCTCGGTGTCGAAATGAGTAACGTCCAAGCCAAACACACTGCGTACCCAAAGCGGATTGGCACCCGCCACGCAAGACACCAAAAACACCGCGCTCAAAACCAGCAACAGGATCAAGGTTCCCCGATGCGTCCGACGTCTGTATCTGCGTCTGTAATACCTCATTTTCCCACCTCCCTCATTTTTTGACATATCTGTACATATTGTACCAAAATAGCAATCTTTTGTCAATACCTTGCGCGACATTTTTTTACAACATCTTGTATTTTTTTGAAATTATAGACCACTATATGTTTGATTTTGTCGCAGATATGATCATTTTTGTCGTACACGACGCGATATACGACATTTTGATGGATCTATCACAAGAATTTTCCTCAGCAATTCTCCTTTTGGGCACGCAAGAGCGCTTCGACATGCCTTTGCTCGTCGTCCAGAATTTGTGCCAGCACAGACCGCACCACGCGGTCACGGGTACAGCCCATCAGGGTTTGGTAACGATCGATCCCCCGTCGCTCCTCGCAGAGAGAATCGGCAATCATTCGGGCAGCCGCTCCCGCACTTCCCCGTCCCATCGGAATCGCGTCGGACACACCGATGCGCAGGTGCGTACAGACCGCAGGGTTGCCGCCCAAGGAGAGGATCAGCTCCCCTAAAAGTCGAAAATGCCGCATCTCCTCCTTGGCAATGCGGTCAAAAAGCTCCGCAAGCGGCTTGTTGCAGCCACGGGCAATTGTGGTGCGGTAATTGTACGAAACGATGGCGTAAAGCTCCTCCAAATAGCTCTCCCCCACTGCGTTTGCCATGCAAGGATCGCGCACGACACAGCCCTCAAAGACGGGATGAAACGGCGGAAGATTCTTTTTTTCTTGATGATGCTCCATAAAACATCCTCCTTTCTTGTTCTGATGCTTAAAAAAAGACTTCCTTCCATTGTATGCAGGAAAAATCCAAAACGTGACTCCAAAAAACTCTTTACAAAAATGCAGATCTGTGGTAAAATAAAAGAGAAAAGAAAAAAGCCCCCCGAAAGGAGGACATATCAAATGAAAATACCGCAAAAAAACAAGGATCTGATCCGTTACGTGCGTTTTTGCGATGCAAGGCGCATCGTCGGGTATCTGTTGTGGATCGCGCTTTTGATCGGTGGCGCACTTTCCTACAATCACAACCACCAAACCTACCCAGATTACCGCCGTATGGTGGGCTGGCGCATGGGGCTTTGGGTGTTGATTGCCATTGTATCGGGATTCTTTTTGTTCCGCATTTGGAAATTCTTTACCGACCGCACGCTTTCGGGAACCGTTATCTCCTCAACACTTTCGCGCTCCTATACTGCCTCCGAAACGCCCGGGGAAAAGACCGATTACGATTTTCGTCTCAACACCGCGCTCAAGCTTTGCACCGATCAGGGAAAACGCAGGCGCATTCGCTTTGAACAAAAAGCGGGATTTTATCAGTATTATCACGAGGATTCCCACGTCGTCCGCCTGCACGGACTTCCCTTTCCCGTCAATACCGATCCCAACGCGCCCCACGGCTACGTCTGCTCGGTCTGCGGAAACCACCACAAGCAGCTCCCCGATCGCTGCCAATGCTGTGACCATTCCATCATAGATCCAAAGGATTTACAGGAATTATAATATACTATACTATCATGCGGGGGAGAGGGAGAACTTTTTGTAAAAAGTTCTCC
>JAGANE010000179.1 GCA_017624395.1 Clostridia bacterium | reverse complement strand
AGATGCCAGACACAGTGTAAAGAAGATACCAAACTGCGCCGCCGCACCAAAGATCATCAGCTTGGGGTTGGAAAGCAGGGGGCCAAAATCGATCATCGCGCCGATACCGATAAAGAGGATCAGCGGAAACAGCTCGTTTGCAATACCTGCATGATACAGTGTGGTAATCGGTCCATGCTCCAGCACCGCGTCCGCCATCGGGATATTGACGAGGATCGCGCCAAAGCCCATGGGCAGGAGCAAGGTAGGCTCCATTTCCTTTTTGATCGCAAGGAAGATCAGAATGCCTCCGATGATCCACATGATCACGTTCTTCCAGCCGTCGTTTTCGATCAGCCATTCAAAGCTCGCATACAAAAAACTTAAGTCCTTCATTTTTTCGCCTTTCTCAGAATTAAAAAGTCTTTCCTTTTTATCTCAATTGAAGAAGATCAATTAAAATACTGTTCCTCGGAGGAGTCCTCCACCGTTTCGGTCTCCTCTGCCTCGCCGTCCTCGTCGGTCACGGTCTTGACGACCTCTGTCATTTCAATGCGTTTTTCGGCAATCGAAAGCACCTTGACCGAAAGGTTCTGATAAGTAAACTCGGGGGTTTCGCCATCCTGCGGAATGTAGGCAAGGTTGGCAATGACAAAGCCGCCAAAGGTATCAAAGGTATCGTCCTCGCCACGCAGCTCCACGCCGATGATCTCGGCGGCGTCCTCAATGGGCGTTGCTCCCGCCACGTGCCAAATGTTTTCCCCGATCTCCACGATGTCGGGCACCTAGGGGGCATCGGTCTCGTCGTAAATGTTGCCGACGATCTCCTCCAAAAGATCCTCCATCGTGATAAGTCCCGCAGTCTGTCCGTATTCGTCCACCACGATCGCCATGTGTACCTTGCTCTCGCGCATATCGCGGAACAGGACGTTGGCAGGAAGTGTATCGGGAACAAACTTGGGCTTTTGCATCAGCTCGGTCAGGCTGACCTCGCGGTTTTCATGCAACGCAAAGAGATATTCTCTCGCCAGCACCACGCCCTTGACGTCGTCGGTGTCCTCTCCGCATACGGGAAAGCGCGAAAATCCGCTTTCCAAAATCGTGTTCATGATCTCCTCGGCAGTGTCGCTTTCATACAGCACCGTCATATCCGAGCGTCGCGTCATGATCTCGGAAACCGCCGTATTATCAAATTCAAATACGTTTTCGATCATTTCCTTGGTGTCGTTGTCGATCTCTCCCTGCTCCTCAACCGCATCGACGAGATCGAGAATATCCTCCTCGGAAACGTCCTCACCCGTCTCGTTGGGATTGATCCCAAACAGGCGCAGGATCCCGTTGGTGCTTGCGGAAAGCAGCCATACAATGGGGCGAAGTGCCTTGGAAAGCCCAAGAATGACGCCGCAAACTCTGCGTGCCAATCCCTCGGGGTTGCGCATGGCAACGCGCTTGGGAACCAGCTCACCCAGCACCAGCGTAAAGAAGGACAAAACGATCGTGATCAAAATGACTGCGACCGTATCCAATACGCCAAGCGGAATGAAGGTGATCTTACAGGTATTGACCAGCCAACCGACCAAAAGGTCGGAAAAGCTGTCCGCCGCGAATGCCGAGCCCAAAAAGCCCGCCAACGTAATGCCCACCTGAATGGTTGACAAAAAGCCCGTTGGCTCCTCGACCATGCGCAGCATCTTTTTTGCCTTTGCATCGCCCGCCTCTACCTGACGGCGCAGCTTGACCTCATTGAGCGAGATCACCGCGATCTCGGATGCCGCAAAAAACGCATTGATTGCAATCAGAATGATTTGAACCAAAATCTGCCATATGACAGTATCCATAATAATTAAAAATTCTCCTTTTACGATTTTCAGATATTTGATTGACACAAAAACAAGACTTGTTTCACCCGTGTCAAGTGGAAGCAAGCCGCCAAAATTCTATCCGATCATCGCTCCGGGGGCGTGGTTCGATCGCCGTCCGCAGGATCTGTACCTTCCGGTATCATAATAAAAACGCGTTCTCCTTTCCAAATCATTTCCGCCAAGCTTACAAAAAAGCGGCGGGATTTTTTTCAACGCCAACATTATACCGCAAAATGCCCCGAAAATCTATATATAAATTGTTAACAAAGATGAATTTTTAAATTTTTTCAAAAAAATAATGCTTTTTGGGGATTTCTATGATATAATAAAATAAATAGGTAGAAAGCATACCGAAAAAATCAATTTGGAAAGGAAGCATTCTTGGAAAACTTTATCAAACAAAAGCTAAACGAATCCATCACCTCAATCCTTCCCGTTGCCGCAGTCGTCCTGCTGCTTGGCATTACGTTGGCTCCCATGAGCACGGGCACCTTCCTGCTTTTTCTGCTTGGCGTGCTGTGTCTGATCGCGGGGCTTGCCATCTTTACCATGGGCGCAGAGATGTCCATGCAGCAGCTGGGTAACAAGATTGGATCTTATCTTGCAAAATCCAACAAGCTTTGGCTGATTGCAGGCATCAGCTTTATCATCGGAATTCTGGTCACGGTTTCCGAGCCCGACCTGCAGATCCTTGCCGAGCAGGTATCGGGAGTGCCAAACATGGTGCTGATCCTTACCGTCTCCCTTGGTGTTGGCATTTTTCTTGCCATTGCGCTGATGCGTATCGTTTTTCATATCAATCTTTCGGTCTTGCTGATGATCTTTTACATCCTCGCCTTTGCCATGTGCATTTTTATCCCACCCGATTTTTGGTCGGTGGCATTTGACTCGGGCGGAGTAACCACAGGCCCTATGACGGTTCCCTTTATCATGGCAATCGGTGCGGGCGTTGCAGGCGCACGCTCAAGCGATAGCGAGCATGACGATTCCTTTGGTCTTGTGGCGCTTTGCAGCGTTGGTCCCATCCTCTCGGTTCTGATCCTTGGCATCTGCTTTGGTCTTGAGGGGGGTGAATATGATCTTTCCGCAATGACGCCCGCCGTGGAGAACACGCGTCAGGGCATGGCACTCTATCTTCACAGCTTTGCCGAGCATGCCAAGGACGTTGCCGTGGCACTGCTCCCCACCATCGTCTTTGCCCTGCTCTTTCAAATCATCACGCGCGCCTTTGGTATCAAGCAGCTGGTGCGTATCGGCGTGGGTGTCGTTTACACCTTTATCGGCTTGGTCATCTTCCTCACGGGTGCCAACGAGGGCTTTAAGCCTGCGGGCATCTCACTGGGAACCACGCTTGCCAGCCTTGGAAACGGCTATGTGCTGATTCCCGTTTGTATGCTGGTTGGTTACTTTATCGTCAACGCCGAGCCTGCCGTTTACGTGCTGAACAAGCAGGTGGAGCAGATCACCGCAGGCGCGATCTCGGCTTCTACCATGCGTCTTGCGCTTTCCATCGGTGTATCTGCCGCACTCGGACTTTCCATGCTCCGTATCCTGACAGGCATTTCGATCCTTTGGATCCTGATCCCCGGCTACGTCATCGCTTTAGGTCTTTCCTTTCTCGTTCCCAAATTCTTTACGGGTATCGCGTTTGACTCGGGTGGAGTTGCCAGCGGTGTGATGATGAGCGCCTTTGTGTTGCCGCTTGCCATCGGTGCCTGCTCCACATTGGGCGGCAATATCATGACGCAGGCGTTTGGTTGCGTGGCGTTTGTAGCACTGACGCCGATCATTTCCATTCAGATCTGCGGCTTGATCTACAGTCTCAAAGCCAAGCGTGCGATCCGCCGCTTTACCACCGAGACCGAGGTGTTCCTCGATTACAGCGACTCGTTTATGACAACGGGCAAAAGAACAAGGAGGTAACGTCATGGCAAAAAAGAATACCGCCATTGAAAAGCGTGCCAAGCTGTTGATCTGCATCGTCAAAAAGGAGGATGAGATCGCGCTGACAGAGGCGTGCAGCTCCTGCTGTGTTTCCCTTCATTTTTCGGGAATCGGCTTTGGTACCGCCAAGAAAAACTATATGAGCTATCTCGGACTTGATGAGATTGAAAAGCGCGTTGTCTATTCCCTCATTCCCAATTACGCCGAGGCGCGCGTGCTGAAGGCGATCAACAAAAAGCTTCGCCTGTACCTGATGGGCAACGGCATTGCCTTTACCATTCCCCTATCGGGAATCTCCAGCATTGTCAGCAACGCCATTCTTTCCACGCCCGTCCGTGATGACGCGTCGGAAACCAACAAAAACAACACCGAAAAGGAGCGTAATCAAATGCACGAACTGATCGTTGCCGTCGTCAATCAAAAATTTACCGATAAGGTCATTGACAGCAGCCGCGCCGCAGGAGCTACGGGTGCAACCATTCTGCACACGCGCAGCATCAATAACAAGCAGGCAGAGCAGCTCATCGGAACCTCCTTTACGCAGGAGACCGACACCATTGCCTTTCTCACCAGCCACGAATACAAAGCCAAGATCATGGAAGCCATTCGCGAGAATGCGGGACTCAAGACCGACGGCGGTGCCGTACTCTTTTCCCTACCCGTGGATACCCTGATCGGCATTGGACGCTTTGACGACGAGGAAGATGCCTGAAAACACCGTCCGATAAGGCACAACCGTAAAAAAACTTGATGCAAAAACCGCTTTTGCTATCATCGTAGCAAAAGCGGTTTTTGTATTGCGGGCAAGCTGATTGTTTTTTGGTCAATGTCAAACCCTAGTACATTGTAACAACGAAAACTTGACCAATCTCCCCGCGTGTCATCTTGAGCGGAGACCGCCCGAGATCTCGCTTCGCCTACGGCTCGCGCTTTCGTGCAAGCACGAAAGTTCGGCAAGCTCAAGATGACACGGGCGGTCGTAGTCGAAACCCGAAGGGCAAACCGCCAAAGCGGTTTGGATCTCGCGGGAAGAACAAATGTAAACGTTTAGATGTTACAACATAGTATGGGAGACCTGCGGTCTCCCGCGGGCGATCACTGGTCGTCCCTACCGGCGAAACACAAAATTGAATCAAACAAGGCAATATCATTCCTTGCGGTTTGATATTGCCCTCTTATATCTTAGGAGATTCTTTCTATATATTTAGCATCTACGTAAGGAACTGTTACATTTGCTCCAAGTACAGTTTCATATGTTAAAAGTCCTTCAAATGAGCCGTAAATGTTGAGTATATCATCTTCAAGTATTCTTTCTTCACCGTTTTTTAAGGTATAAGTAACGTAAATGGTGTCATCAAACACACCGTCCATATAAATTCGGAGTTCTAATTTTTTGCCATTTTCTATAACTTGAACCACCTCACCTTTCAATACGATGTTTTTATTTTTATAGGCTTCCGGATTTCTCGCCAATTCTTCATAAGAATAGCTATTACATGAAGCTTTATAATCCGCTTCACTTATCTGAGCGTTTTTGGTGGGAGCTTCTGTAGCAATATTTGTAGAAATATTTTGGGAAGTGTTCTTTTCCGTATTTTCAGACGATTCGTCACCTGAATTTACGGAAATAATCACAACAGCGCATATTGCCACAATGAGCCAAAACCACCATTTTTGATAGAACTTCTGTTCTTTCTTTTT
>JAGANE010000178.1 GCA_017624395.1 Clostridia bacterium | reverse complement strand
GGCTCCTGCGGTGTCGTGCCCGCTGTGCTGAAGTATATGCAGGAGAAAAACGCCTTCTCGGACGATGCCGTGATTCGCGCGCTTGCCGTGGCGGGATTGATCGGCAATCTTGTTGCCACCAATGCTTCGATCAGCGGTGCCGAATGCGGCTGTCAGGCGGAGATCGGAACGGCTTGCTCCATGGCTTCTACCGCGTTGGCAGAGCTTTACGAAATGGGCATTGACCAGATCGAATACGCCGCCGAAATCGCTTTGGAGCATCATCTTGGCTTGACCTGCGACCCCGTGTGCGGCCTTGTACAGATCCCCTGCATTGAAAGAAATGCCTTTGCCGCAATGCGCGCTATCAACGCGCTTAGCCTTGCTAACTTTTTGTCCGATAGCCGTAAGATCTCCTTTGACCTTGTGGTAAAAACCATGTATCAAACAGGGCAGGATCTCTCCCACCGCTATCGTGAGACCTCCGAGGGCGGCTTGGCAAAATTGTATCAGATGAAGTAAGGGGGAATTGAGCCGTGGTAAAATTGTATTTCAAAAAGCTATTATCAATTTTTCTGTACGGTGCAGCCATTGTTGCCATCTATTACGTCGGATACGCGATATTGGCAACCTTTTCCAATTTTTTCAGAGACTATCCGATTGTCAGATATGCAATTCTTTTTGGAATTCCGCTGGGGATCGTTTTAAGGATCATTTGGACATATCGGGTGGAAAACGCAGGATTGAGACGAGAGTTTTTGTCCTGCCATAAGGAGCAAAGCCTTTCTTTTAAGGAAAAATGTCAATTTATGATGGGCTTTTCCTATATTCGGGCAGAAATATCAGCCTTTGCAACTTACGCATTTGTATTTGTGTTTTTATTTGGAATTGCAAACGCCGATTCTGCCGCTTGGTATGCCAATTTGATGGCGGGAGCGTTGACCTTTCTATTGATCGTGCTGATTTGTCTTTCCCTTGACCTTTTGATTTGGTATTTGATTTTCCGAAAATGGTTGCGGGAATCTTAATGCTTGTACAGATTTCTAAAAGGAGAATGCAATGAACATTCGCAAAGCAAGGATAGAGGAGCTGGATGCGCTGATGCAGATCTATGCCGATGCGCGAGCCTTTATGCAACAGACGGGCAATCCCGACCAATGGTGGGATTTTTATCCGCCGAGAGAATTGATCCGTGAGGACATTGAGCGCGGGCTTTGTCACGTTTGTGAGGAGGATGGAGAAATATTTGCGGTCTTTTATTACTGCAAGGAGGACGATCCCTCCTATCGCGTGATTGAGGATGGCGCATGGCTCAATGACCGTCCCTTTGGCGTGGTGCATCGCATTGCCGTTGCCAAGCGCGGACGCGGTGTGGCAAGGTTCTGCTTTGACTACGCTTTGTCGCAGTGCGGAAATCTCAAGATCGACACGCATCGCAACAATCTGCCCATGCAAAAGGCACTGGAAAAGAATGGATTTACCTACTGTGGCGTCATTCGCATTTATAACGGTGACGAGCGCATTGCATATCAAAAGGCATTGGATGAATCGGTTTTGTGAAGATTTGTTCAATCGGAATAAAAAAGCAGATGAATTTTTCCGTTGAGGGGATTTCATCTGCTTTTTTACGTTTTTTCAAAGGATTTGATATTGTCATATTGCCCAAAACGGATCGCTTGCTTTTGTTTGCTTTGTTGATTTGCATGAAAAAGCAAAAAGCGGATTTTTTTTTGAAAAAAGACTTGACATTCTTATGAAAAAAGTGTATAATTAGTGCATAATTTTTGAATGTTGTGAATATTTATTCACGGAGGTAGTTATGAATAAAGAAAATATCAAAAAGGTTGTATTGGCATATTCGGGTGGCTTGGATACGTCCATTATCATTCCGTGGCTGAAAGAGAATTATAATAATTGTGAAGTAATTGCCGTTTCGGGCAACGTCGGACAGGCTGACGAATTGGAGGGGTTGGAGGAAAAGGCGCTCAAAACGGGTGCTTCCAAGCTCTACGTTTTGGATTTGACCGATGAATACGTTGATGAATATATTATCCCCACCATGAAGGCGGGTGCCATCTATGAGGAATACCTGCTTGGTACCAGCCATGCGCGCCCCTGCATTGCAAAGGGTCTTGTGGAGATCGCACTCAAGGAGGGGGCGGACGCTATCTGCCACGGTTGTACGGGTAAGGGCAACGATCAGGTACGTTTTGAATTGACCATCAAGCATTTTGCTCCCAATATGCCCATCATTGCTCCTTGGCGTGAATGGGACATCAAGTCCCGTGAGGAGGAGATCGATTACGCCGAGGCGCACAACGTTCCTCTTAAGATCAACCGCGAGACCAACTACTCCAAGGATAAGAATCTGTGGCATCTTTCTCACGAGGGCTTGGATCTGGAGGACACGGGCAACGAGCCGTTATACGAAAAGCCCGGCTTCCTAGAAATGGGTGTCTCTCCCATTCAGGCGCCCGATACTCCCACCTACATCGAGTTGGATTTTGAAAAGGGCGTTCCCGTAGCGCTTGACGGCAAGAAGATGAGTGCCAAGGAGATCATTCTCGCGCTCAACGAGATCGGCGGCAAAAACGGCATTGGTCTGTTGGACATCGTGGAAAACCGTTTGGTTGGTATGAAGTGTCGCGGTGTTTATGAAACTCCCGGCGGAACCATTCTTTACAAGGCACACAGTGTTTTGGAAAGCATCTGCCTTGACAAGATGACCGCACATGAAAAGCAAAAGCTTTCGATCACCTTTGCAGAGCTTGTTTACAACGGTCAGTGGTTCACTCCCTTGCGTGAGGCACTCTCCGCCTTTGTTGACAAAACGCAGGAGACTGTAACGGGTAAGGTACGCCTCAAGCTTTACAAGGGCAACATGATCAATGCGGGTGTATGGAGTCCTTATTCTCTGTACAGCGAGGAGATCGCAACCTTTGGAGAGAGCGATTACAACCAAAAGGATTCCGAGGGCTTTATTAACCTGTTTGGACTTCCGATCAAGGTACAGGCAATCGTTGACGCCAAAAACAACAAATAATTTCAAATAAAACGTGTCCTGCACGGCTTTTGACTGTGCAGGACGGCGTTGTTTTACCAAAAAAAGGGAAGGTATTATCTAACATGGCAAAAATGTGGGCAGGCAGAACGGCAGGAGAGGTTGACCGCATTGCGGACGATTTTAATTCCTCGATCAGCTTTGATCAAAGAATGTACCGTCAGGATATTACGGGCAGCATCGCACACGCGGCAATGCTTGGCAAGCAGGGGATCATCACCCCCGACGAAGCAGAGACACTGATTGGTGGACTTGGTACGATCCTTGACGATATTGACTCGGGAAAATTGAAGATCGATCTTTCCTGCGAGGATATTCATATGTTTGTGGAGCAGGAGCTGACCGCAAGACTTGGAGAGGTTGGCAAAAAGCTGCACACCGCGCGCAGCCGTAACGATCAGGTGGCGCTTGACATGAGAATGTATCTGCGTGACGAGGCAGAGGAGATCATGGAAAAGTTGCGTGCATTGATTGGCGTGATCGTGGAGCAGGCAGGCAAGAACCGTGAAACCATTATGCCGGGATATACGCATCTGCAGCGCGCACAGCCCATTACCTTTGCGCACCATCTTTTGGCATACGCCATGATGCTGTTACGCGATCTTGATCGCTTTGGAGATGCCATGAAGCGCATCAATATCTCTCCCATTGGCTCCTGCGCGCTTGCGGGAACGACCTATGATACCGACCGTTGGTTTGAGGCACAAAAATTACGCTTTGACGATATTTGCCGCAACAGCATTGACGGTGTTTCCGACCGCGATTTTTGCGTGGAGCTGCTTTCTGACACGGCTACCGTGATGATGCATCTTTCTCGCTTTTCCGAGGAGCTGATCCTTTGGTCAAGCTGGGAATTTAAGTTTGTGGAGCTTTCCGATGCCTACACCACGGGATCGTCGATCATGCCGCAAAAAAAGAATCCCGACATGGCGGAGCTGATCCGCGGAAAAACGGGACGCGTGTACGGGGACCTTATGGCGCTCCTGACCACGCTCAAGGGCTTGCCTCTGGCTTATAACAAGG
>JAGANE010000023.1 GCA_017624395.1 Clostridia bacterium | reverse complement strand
ATATACCATTGCCGCACCGCGCATCATCTTTCCCCAATATTCACCGCGCCAACCGTAGTTTGTACCATCTTGCTGCTCACGAAAAACCTGCACAAATTTTTTCCAAATTGCTTTATCCATTAACGCTTCGCGTGTTAAAAAGGCTACCGTATCATCTGCACAACCATTAAAATTCACATATTTTTTGTCCATTTTAATCCTCTTAATATCTACATTTTTTGCTTGTAACGTTGCTTTTTGTCGATTCACTTTTAATCTTTTACGAGTTTTTATAAATAACAATCAAATATCTTCCCGTTTTCTCGGCAAAGCGCAACGCCTCGGGAATCAGCTCTTTCGGAATATTTCGGAAATAATTCAAGATCTCAAAGGTCAGCTCTCCATTGTAACCGATCTTCTTTAATGCACACATAATTTTCTGCCAATCAAAATCCATGAGATACGGCAGAGTGTGTCTATCGCCCAGATAATCGCCGTCGTGCACGTGCAGAACCTGCAACGTATCGGCACGCATGCCCGCGACAAAGTCCTCGGGCTTTACCCCCGTCAAAGACGCGTGTCCTGTATCCAAGCAGGCACAAAAGCAAGGAGAATCCAACTCCAAAACAAATTCGGAAAGCTCCTCGGGGGTTCCAAGTCTGCCGACAAACTCACCATTCTGACCGTACTCAAACAGATTTTCCACCGCGATCCGAATACCGAATTTTTCACAGTATGGGATCAGACTTCTGTAATAATCCAGATTGTACGCTCTGTCAAACAGAATATCGTTCCCCTGCCGATGCCCCACCGAATGAACCACGATCACCTTGGCGCCCAGAATCGCCGCCGATTCGACAGAACGCACGATTGCACGGTAATGCGGATCCTCCAAGGAAAACCGATCTCCGTAGGCAAATACAAAGGGGGCGTGCGCCTGATTACATTCCAACCCCAACTCATCAAGGTATTCCTTGAGCTTGATCGCGTATTCACGATAACCGTCATCAAGAAGCGGCGAATCTACGGGCACGGTGTAATAGGTCATGTCAATGCAGTCAAAGCCTGCTTCTTTTATCATGCGCGCGCTTTCATACACGCCAAAGCGCGCCAATAGCATACCGTTGTCAATTGATAATTTCATAATGATTCCTTCTCTCTTGCTGTACAATTACAAAATCACGGTGCCGCTTCCCTGATCCTTTCCAATGATATCTCCCTTAGTACCCGTCACCGATATTTCACCGTTATTGGTGCAGCTCGTGATCTTCGTTCCTGTAATATTGGTATTAACCTTACCAACGATTCCGCCTGCGATACACCAATTTCCCGTTACAGTTCCCGCGAATTGGCAGTTTACAATTTCCGAATTGTTTGCACCTACCATGCCAACAATTCCCCCCAGCATAACATTCGTCAAACCTGATGTATTGCATTTTATAATCGCATCGCTGTAACAGCCTTTGATCATGCCGCCGTTCAATCGTCCCGCAATCGCCGCCGCAGAGTCATAGTCCGTAGAATCCACCTCAAAGTATGAGTTGGTCACACGCAGATTTTGAACGGTGCCGCCATTGACCTCGTGGAACAGGGCGGCGCGGGCGTTTTTGGTTTTGATGTAAAGTCCCGAGATGGTATATCCATTGCCATCAAAGGTGCCCACAAAAGAATTCAGAGGACGGTTAAAAACAGTTTGCGGCGAAGTCGTCGCCCAATCCTCTGCTCTGCCTGTGTTGACTACAATATCCGATCCCAACTTGAAATGCTCGTTTGCATCAAAAAAGCCATTCCAATTGCCCCATTGATAATACTGATAGAAAGCAATAAAGTTTTGCTGATTGATGATATAGGGAGTCTCGGCGGTTCCATTACCGCCCTGTGTTGCCCAAGAATATTGCGAAACAGGCTCGTCCTTGTCAGGGATCGAGCAGCCCTCGGGCAAAACGTCTACACGGTAGCACTCCGCACCTGACCAAGTGATATTGTTACATACAATATAAAAGCTGTTATTCCAAATAATGATATTCTCCACCTCACGCCCCATATGCAACGGAACACGGTCAATCAGTGCGCCGGTGTGGATGTCAAACACCGCGATATTGCATCGGATATCCTTTTGATTGCTCTGATTTTGCCAATATTCGAGATAATAAATATATTTATCATCACTTGTCAGCCCCTGCGATCCCATATTTCCGCCAGATTCAAAATCGGAAAGCATGCCACCGGGAATCGTCATACTCTTTTGATATTCAAAATTTTCATTATGAATATAGAACTTACTATTATCCGCAATAATGTATACGCGATCTTGGGGATTATAAGAGATTGCCCAACCCGAGGACATTGTAACCGTATTCTTGACGGTCAGTGTATCGGGATCGATCACATGATAAGAACTACCGCCCTCTGCCACAACGATGGTATTATTGTGAGGATTGTATGCCGCATCGTTGGCGTGACCTAATGTCAACTCGTTGCTTGTAGATATCAATTTCTGCGTTGCATGATCATATTTCAGAATGACACATTTTGTGGGAGTAACCGAATCATTGGTGATCATAAAATAATAATAATATGTTCCGTCGGTACATCCACCTTGCACCCAAGGGATCATTTCTCCCGCAGAGGTAAAACCGTAAAAATTTGACAAGGTCTTTATCATGGTATATTGAGAGGTCAAATCATAGCCTTTTCCGATGTAGGCGTTGTAGCTGTTGTCGCCAACGGTTACGGTCACGTTTGTGATGGTGTAGGTGTTGCCCGAAACGTGTCCGATGACACCCGAAAGACCTTCTGTATTGGTTGTACCTGTCACAGTCGTTACAGTTCCCTTTCCTGCCGTCTGATCGATCACACAATCCTTGATTTGGATGTCATTGGACTCAAGCTTGCCAAAAATATACCCCGCTATATTTCCTGTTGCAGTTCCACCAAAGGTACAGTCTATCACAGTATGTCCTGGCGATCCGGAATTCGTTTTTCCAACGATGCCTCCCGCATTGCCGGACGTGCAGGTAACAGTTCCGTAAAATTGACAATTTTTAATTTGGGTAGCAGTATTACCGTTCAACATTCCAACAATACCGCCCGCCGAAGTGTTTGCACTTGTTCCTGTAGCCGACACAGTTGCATTTACATAACAGTTGCTGATCGTTGCTCCTGTCTGCAAATTGCCGGCAACTGCACCTGCTCTGTCATACTGATATGAGCTGGCGGTACACGTAATTGTAGAATCTGTCAGACGAAGATTGGAAATGCTTGCTCCGTCATGCACTGTTGTAAACATACCTACGTAATTTGTACCGGATATTTTCAATCCGGAAAGTGTATTGCCATTACCGTTGAAGTGACCGTTAAAGTTACCAATCGGTTTCACTGCCTCTGTCCATTCAAGCGTAACGTTGCTTTCCATGGAGTAATAAATGGACCCAATATGCTGACCGCTATATGCTTTATAGAAAGCATCAAAGTTCGCCTGCGTCAGGACGTAGGGGTTATCCGCCGTTCCTGTGCCGCCCTGCGTTGCCCATGCAAGAGTGGGAGCGGTCAAATTCTTTTGGAACGCTTTTCCATTCATTTCAAATGTGGTATTGTAAGATCTAACCTCGGTGTTCTCCTCGCCGTACTGCACGTAGGTACGGACGTCAAATTGAACCTTGAAAAGTCCCGTTGGAACGTCCTCAATCACTACGACGAACAGAGCTGCTGCCCCCTCATCGGAAGCCTGAAAGGTCTTATCACCTGCATTGATCTGTGTGTAAACCGTAGAGCCTTCAAAGTTGTAGGTTTTTCCGTTTGCATAAACGTCAAAGCCCAAAAGATTCCCCTTTGTGCTTGCAACGGTGGCAACAAAGCGGATGTCTTGGGTTTCATCTCCATTGTCGCGCGTCTGGATACCGATGAATTTGGGGGCAACGTAATCTCCTGTAACACTATCCGCGGGGGGAGTAACGTCAAGTTCTGCTGCGTTGATGGGGATGATAACGGCTCCCGTAATCAACAGCATTGCGGTTAAAATCAAGCAAATCAGTTTTTTCATTTGTTTGTCTGTCCTTTTTTAATTTCTCATTAAGGTCCCTATATGTAACCTTAAAACTTTCATATTTAACACATGACGGGAATTTGTTAAATATGAAAGTTTTATGGCTACGCAGAAAAAACATAAAATTTATCCAGGGTGGGGAGCATTAATGCTCCCCACAAAGGGCATATCACGTTATTAACGGGATATGCAAAATTTCGCAATGGTTTATTGTTTTAAGTATTGCTCATCGTCAGAAACTCTCCAATTAGTACGAGTCTCAACTTCTCCAATTTCACCGTTGGGAGTTTTAGTACCTGTTTTAGTTGACACAGTACCTTCATTGACGCAGCATATAATTTGGGTATAATCAGATTCGGTTTTTCCGAGAATACTTCCCGCCATATTGCCGGTTACAGTTCCTTTGTTGGTACATCTCTGAATATATACAGACCAAGCACCGTTATTTACTTTACCAACGATACCACCAGTGATACAATACTGTCCCGTTACGGTTCCATTAAATACACAGCTATCAACCAAAGACAGATCGTGAGTCATCATAATTCCAACAATACCACCAAGTGCAACGTTGCTTCCATCTGCCCCGGTCGAGGTGGTAATCGTTGCTGCACTGTAACAGTTTTTAATCCTTCCATCCTTTAATTGTGATACAATCGTTCCGGCGCCTACATAGCCAACTTTCTTATTTGTAAAAGTAGAGTTGACCACACGCAGGTTCTCAATAATCGCACCACCCTCTACGACAACAAACATTGCCGCAAAACCGAGATCAGACTCAACATTCAAACCGGAAATCGTATTGCCGTTGCCATTAAAATGTCCATTAAAGTTGTCCATCGGACCTCTTACAGCTGTATTCGCATTGACATCACTTTCCAACGAAATATATTCCTTATTAAAGTGGTTGTAAGGTGCGGTACTCCACAGATAGTACGTATAGAAAGTATCAAAGTTTGCCTGCGTGAGAACGTAGGGGTTATCTGCCGTTCCTGTGCCGCCCTGCGTTGCCCATGCGAGTGCGGGAGCATTCAATTCCTGGTCAAAGTTTACACCATTCATTTCAAAAGTGGTATTATAGGATCTTGCCTTGGAATCCTCACCGTACTGAACGTATGTACGGACGTCAAACTGAACGGGGGTTGCAATTGTAGTGGGAACGTTCTCCAATACTACCACAAACAAAGCCTCGGCACCCTCGTCGGAAGCCTTAAAGGTCTTATCACTTGCTTTGATCTGGGTATAGACTGTATCACCTTCAAAGTTGTAGGTTTGGCCGTTTGCGTAAACGTCAAAGCCCAAAACCTTGCCCTTTGTGCTTGCAACGGTGGCAACAAAGCGGATGTCTTGGGTGTCGTCACCATTATCGCGTGTCTGAATACCAATGAACTCGGGAGCAACATAGTCACCGGTAGTCGTAGGTGCAGGGGGAGTAACTTCAAGTTCAGATGCGCTGACGGGAATGATAACGGCTCCCGTAATCAACAACATTGCGGTTAAAAATAAGCAAAGAAATTTTTTCATCTTTTTTTCCTCCATCAGTTTTTTGTGTTTCAGGGGTTAAGATTGCCATGTTTTGGTCGGAACGATATCAATTGAGATTTCATCCGTAATCTTGTTCAAGTTGGACGTGCGGATTACATCGTCCTCCAATAACAGAACCATTTCTGCCATGGGTTGGGTATATGCTATTTTTTTCATAGTCGAAATACTCCTTTTTTATTTTTTTATTAATTAATCATCTCTTCACCCAAACGAACCTTACAGCCTTGTCAATTAAGCATGCGTTTCTTCGTTTT
>JAGANE010000177.1 GCA_017624395.1 Clostridia bacterium | reverse complement strand
TACCTCCTGTGGATGTTGTTTCGTTTTCCCCAAACCAAACGCGTTGCATTTCCTGCTTGTCCGCAATGACAAATCGCCTTTCCAACAGATCGCGATTGTGCCAGACCATATTGGCATAGCTCTCAGTGCATGGAATCAGGTACAGAATGAGGTCTGCATTTCCAAGCTGATCGGCAAAATCAAGCAGGGCGTGCAGCATCAGCCGCTCGTCGCTCGTGTGCGGAACGGTGTGATACTTCATACAAAGAGAAAGGCGCATGGCAAAGGGAACTCTGTCGCAAAAAACGTGGGAAATGACGCCGTGCTTACGGTACATGCGGTGAGCCGTTTCGTTGGCTTCGGGGGAAATGCCGAGCAGGATCGGCACGATCTCGCCCGACAGAATGTCATTGATGATATATTCCACGGTCTCACTCCCTTTCTTGCGTGTTATCTATATTATAACACGGATCGCGCAAAAAAGAAAGCCCCTTGCAAAAATACTTGCGATTATTTTTGAAAAACTGTTGCAATTCCGACGTTTTTTCATTATAATATAAGATGACTTAAGAAAAAAGGATCTTTTTGGAATTATGAAAAAGGAAAAAATCTACCGTGTCTTTTCACATCTGCCCGAATTGACCACCGAAAGGCTGACGCTCAGGCGCATGATGGTGGCGGACACCGAAGATATGTACGAGTATGCCTGCCGTACCGACGTTACCAAATATCTGACGTGGTATCCGCATCCTGACCGCGAATATACGCGCGAATATTTGCAATATCTTGGCAATCGCTATGCGGCGGGAATGTTTTACGATTGGGCTGTGATCTATGAGCCCGATTGTAAAATGGTTGGAACCTGCGGATTTACCTCGTTCAATTGCTCTGCCGATAGCGCAGAGGTGGGATACGTTCTCAACCCCGAATATTGGGGCAAAGGGATTGCCACCGAGGCATTGACAAGGGTATTGCAGTTTGGATTTGAACAGATGAAGCTGCACCGCATTGAAGCAAAATTCATTCAGGGGAACGACCGCTCCAGACGTGTGATGGAAAAGGTGGGAATGACCTTTGAGGGGATTTTGCGTGAGGCAATGTTTATCAAGGGAAGTCATCTCAATATCGGCGTTTGCTCGATCCTTCGTTCCGAGTGGAATCAGCGGGAGCAAAAAACGGATTGATTGAATCGAAAGGATAATTTTGGGAATACCTTTCTTTCAAGAAGCAACAATAATATGATCGATCCCACCGCTACGGCGGTGGGAATTTTTTCTTGACAACATGATAAAAGCATGGTATAATAAAAATGGTACAGTTTTTAAATCGCATCAGGAGGTTTTTGAAATGAGTTTGTTTCCTTATCAAACGTATTTATGGTATGGTTGTGTGCTTCCCTTGATCGGTTTGCTTTTTGGTGTTTTTTGCTTGGTGTTGGTTCTATATAAAATATTAATAAAATTAAAAAAAGATAATAAGGGGGGCTTAACTCCAAAAACAAATCTATCAATAATTGATATTATACTTTCTTTATTGGTGGGCAGCTTGCTTTGTTTCTTTTCTTTACACCCCTTATCAAACGGTATATCGTTGCTTTGGGAAAAGGAAAGCGATGCAACCTTGACAGTTGGAACGGTTACTGAAATCAACGCGATTGAGCACTCTCCGAGATATGTATATCAAGACGATTCAGCGGTTCGTGCATCTTGGGTAAGGGTTGATTCTGTTGAGGAGCCTTTATACTTCATGACAGCAGAAAATATTGAGGTTGGAGCGTGTCTATCACTAAAATACCTACCTCAAAGCAAAATTGTATTGGGTTATGGATCGGTGAATGATTTGAAAACGCTTAGGACCGCAGTGGCAGAGCAGGACAACACCCAAAATATATTGGATATCATATTTTTAATTTCATTTATATTTTTGTTCTTGTTTATAAAGTTTTCAAAGAAGTTTAAATCGTCATTTGGACATAAAAAGACATTCCAAAAACCAAATGATGAGAAATGGACGGAAAATAAAGTCTGTTACCGAAAAAATGTGAAACAAAGGGAAGTCACAATAGGTTTGATGTCTATCTTGTTGGGTCTTATTTTAGCAATTGTATTTCAAAGCGGTGCCGCTATTATTTTTGTCTTGTTTGGTTTTTCTCTTGCTTTTATTATCGCTAATAACAAAAGACCACTTCTGGAATATGACGAGAACGGTGTTCGTATTTGTACCTCATATGGTAAATTTCAATATCTTTCATTTTCAGAAATTTCTGTTGAAACCGAGGGCGTTTCTGATGCTTGGGATTCTAATACAAGCATTACCGTCTCTTTTTGTACGACTTTTTTGAAAAAGGAGATTTCCGATGTTTGCAAATTAGATTATCGCTACCATATCGGAATTGATCGATTCCTAATGTTTTACCATAACTACAAGGAAGATTATAATAAATAAAATAATGAGAGAGAAGTGGACTTTAACATTTCGCTTTTTTTGTCAGTTACATCGTGCTTTTTAGTTTACAAAAAGGGGCAGTTCAAATTGTGGACTGTCCCTAATTTATTGATCGTATTAAAAAAACAGCAAATCTTTCCTTGACAATCCCGCTCCGAAGTGCTATAATAGGTAAGGTTGTTTGAATTCTTATAGAAAGGGGGCACGGAGGTGTCTCAAAGGATTTCGCCTTATCGCTATCGGCACGGTCTGCGTGACGGCTTGCCCATCGGTCTCGGTTATCTTTCGGTCTCCTTTGGCTTTGGCATTTCCGCCGTGGGCGAGGGCTTGCGTGTCTTGGAGGCGTTGATCATTTCCATGACCAATCTGACCTCTGCTGGGCAGGTGGCAGGCGTGACCGTGATCGTTGCCGCAGGAACGCTTTTTGAGATGATACTGACACAGCTTGTTATCAATTTGCGTTATTCCTTGATGGGGATCACGCTGACACAGCGGCTGGATGCCCGATGTACTACACCGAGACGAATGCTGATGTCCTTTGGGCTAACCGACGAGATCTTTGCCGTTGCGGTGTCCAAGCCCTATCCCGTAGGTCCTTCCTATTTTTACGGATTGATGACACTGCCTTATATCGGTTGGGCGGGTGGAACGCTTCTTGGGGCTCTCGCGGGGCAGATTTTGCCAACCGAGCTTCGTATGTCCATGGGAATTATGATCTACGCCATGTTTGTTGCTATCGTCTTACCACCCGCAAAAAAAGAGCATGGAGTTGCTTTGGTCGTTATGCTTGCGGCGGCACTTTCTTGTTGTGTTCGCTTTTTGCCTTTTTTGCAATGGATCTCGGGCGGCTTTTCCATCATTATCTGTGCGGTGATCGCGGCGGCAGTGATGGCGATTGTCAAACCGATCTCCGAGGATCCCTCGGATGGGGACGGAGGGCAGGCGCATGAGGCTTAGTATTTTGATCTACATTGCCGTTATGGCGCTCACCACCTATCTTGTCCGCATGATCCCCGTCACGGCTTTTCGCAAAAAAATCACTTCAAGATTTGCACGTAGCTTCTTTTATTATATCCCTTACGCAGTACTCGCGGCAATGACATTTCCCGCCATCTTTTACTCTACGGGAAGTCTGCTTTCTGCCGCCGTGGGGCTTGCCGTGGCGATGGTGCTTGCGTGGAAAAGCTGTTCTCTGATCGTTGTTTCCTTGGCAGCCTCCCTTGCCGCATTCTTGGTAAGCCTGTTGCCTTTTTAAAGAATGTTTGTCCTTACCGTTCTAAAATCAAATGACCTCCCATATATTTTACCAAACGGTATATATGGGAGGTTTTATAATGCCTGAGCAATCTATTTACAAGGATATCGCCGAGCGGACGGGCGGAGATATTTACGTTGGTGTGGTGGGGCCTGTTCGCAGTGGAAAATCCACCTTTATCAAGCGATTTATGGAGGCGGTAGTGCTTCCGAATATCGGGGAGGGCTATTCACGGGATCGCGCACGTGATGAGCTTCCGCAATCGGCAGCGGGAAGAACTGTAATGACCACAGAGCCAAAATTTATTCCAGAGGATGCTGTTCCCGTGGTGCTGGATCACAATGCACAGATGCGTGTGCGAATGATCGATTGTGTCGGTTACCTGATTCCCGAAGCCATGGGCGCCGTGGAGGACGGACAGCCCCGTATGGTGCGTACCCCTTGGCGAGAGGAGCCTATGCCCTTTGTAGAGGCGGCAGAGATGGGAACGCACAAGGTCATTACCGAGCATTCGACCATTGGAATGCTGGTTACCACCGACGGATCGATCGGGGAGATCAAGCGAGAATCCTACTTGGAAGCCGAGGAGCGGATCGTGCGGGAATTGAAGGAGATCGGCAAGCCGTTTGCCATCATTCTCAATTCGGCACGCCCCGCAAGTGAATCCGCGCGCGAATTGGCTTACGAATTGGAGGAAAAATACGGTGTTCCCGTGGCGCTTGTCAGCTGCCTCGATCTTGATGCCGAGGACATTCGCCACATTCTTGGCTTGGTGTTGGAGGAGTTTCCCGTAGCCGAGATCAGCATGCGGTTGCCCGAGTGGACAAACGCACTGGAGGAGGGACACCGAATCCGCACCTCTTTGCAAGCCTCGCTTCGGCGTTGTGCCGATCAGGTCAAAAAAATGGGAGATGTCCGCTCTGCTTTTACCCCAATGATGGAAAACGAGTACGTTTCGGATCTGCGGATCGATCTGTTGGAGCTTGGAACAGGGCGTGCTACAATGACGCTTTCTTTGCAGGACGGCTTGTATTATACGGTGATCAGCGAGCTGACGGGATTTGAGATTACGGGGGAGAGAGAGCTGATCTCGCTGATGCAGGAGCTTGCGGTGATCAAAAGCAAATACGACAAGGTGGCAGATGCATTGGAGGCGGTCAACGAAAACGGTTATGGCATTGTGATGCCCGACGTGGAGGATCTGCACTTAGAGGAGCCTAAGATCGTCAAGCAGGCGGGTGGCTACGGTGTCAAGCTGCGGGCGGCGGCACAATCGGTGCATATGATCCGTGCCAATATTGAGACCGAGATCAACCCCATCGTCGGTACCGAGCAGCAATCCGAGGATCTGGTGCGTTATATGCTGCGTGAATTTGAGGAGGATCCCAAAAGCATTTGGGCATCCAATCTCTTTGGAAAATCACTTTACGAGCTTGTCAACGAGGGACTTCATACCAAGCTTGCACATATGCCCGACGAATCGCGTCTCAAGCTTTCCGAAACGCTGGAGCGTATCATCAACGAGGGCAGTAATGGGTTGATCTGTATTCTGTTGTAAATCAAACGAAAAACAACGGCACGCCGCAGAAATGACGGTATGCCGTTGTTTTGTTTTTGTTACTTTTTAGGGAAGCTATCCTTTAAGCCGACCACGCGGTTGAAGGTGTTTTCATATTTGGTATCCTTGCAGAAATATCCGACACGGACAAATTGGAATTGCTCACCGTCCTTGGCGTCCTTGAGACAAGGCTCAATGCGACAGCCCTCCAGCTTGATAAGAGAGTTGGGATTGAGATAATCGTTGTAGGTCTTGTCCTCGGGAATATCGTTGACGTTCTCAATCGTAAACAGCTTGTCGTAAAGCATGAGCGTGGTTTCCTCGGAATACTTTGCGGAAAGCCAATGAATGGTTCCTTTGATCTTTCGTCCGTCTGCAGGCATTCCGTTTCCTGTTTCCAGATCTGCAGAGCAAAGAATTTCTTTGATCGTTCCGTCCTCGTTTTTCACGATCTCATTGCAACGAACGATATAGGCACCCATCAGACGAACCTCTCCGTCGGGCTTGAGACGGAAGAATTTTGGAGGCGGAATCTCGGCAAAATCGTCGGCATCGATATAAAGCTCGCGCGTAAAGGCGACCTTGCGTGTGCCTGCATCGGGATTTTGCGGGTTGTTGGAGATCTCAAAATATTCCACCTTGTCCTCGGGGTAGTTGGTAACCACCACCTTGATCGGCTTTTGTACGCAGATGCGGCGTTGTGCCGTGGTGTTCAGCTCCTCGCGAATGCAATGCTCCAACAGACCAATGTCCACAAGGCTATCCGCCTTGGAGACACCTGCACGGGTAACAAAATCAAAGATCGAAGCAGGGGTATAACCGCGTCTGCGAAGCGCGCAGAGTGTGGGAAGTCTGGGATCATCCCAGCCATCTACCATGTTGTTTTCCACAAGATAGCGCAGGTAACGCTTGGACATGACCGTGTTGGTCACGTTCAGACGTGCAAATTCTCTTTGCTTGGGGAACTGTCCGTTTCCACAGCCGACGTTGTTGATCACCCATTCGTAGAGCGGACGGTGATTTTCAAATTCCAGAGAGCAAAGGGAATGCGTGATTCCCTCAAGTGCATCCTGAATCGGGTGTGCGTAGTCGTAAAGGGGATAGATGCACCATTTGCTTCCTTGACGGTGGTGATCGGTATGCACGATGCGGTAGATGGCGGGGTCACGCATATTCATGTTGGGACTTGCCATATCGATCTTTGCACGCAGGGTATGGGTACCGTCGGCAAATTCTCCGTTTTTCATGCGCTCAAACAGATCCAGATTTTCCTCTACGCTTCTGTCGCGGTAAGGGGAGTTTTTACCGGGCTGTGTCAGCGTTCCGCGATATTCACGCATTTCCTCTGCGGTAAGATCGCAAACGTAAGCCTTGCCGTCCTTGATCAGCTTTACGGCATACTCATAGCACTTATCAAAGTAATCCGAGCCGTAAAAGACGCCGCCGTTGGGGATGGCTCCAAGCCATGTCAGATCCTTGTAGATCGCCTCAACGTACTCGTTATCCTCTTTGGCGGGGTTGGTGTCATCGTAACGCAGATTGAACTGACCGT
This sequence comes from Clostridia bacterium, assembly GCA_017624395.1. Lineage (GTDB taxonomy): Bacteria > Bacillota > Clostridia > Oscillospirales > CAG-272 > UMGS1865. Next base: position 2,691 of record JAGANE010000177.1, on the reverse strand, counting down.
TGTATTTTTGAGCCACCTGATAGTTGATCATGATCGCCTTTGCCGAGCCGATATGAAGGTATCCGTTGGGCTCGGGAGGAAAGCGAGTATGGATCTTCAGATCGGGAAGCTCCTTAAGATCCTCGTCAATGATGTCGTGTATAAAGTTTCTTTCAATTTCTGCCATTTTTTATATCCAAAACCTTTCTCAAAGCTTTTTAATCATGTTTTCAATACGACAAACCGTTTCATCCTTGCCAAGGATCTGCATGACCGTGTAAAGATCGGGAGCGTTCATTTTCCCGTAACTGCCACACGCAGGAACATACTGACGTCGGCAATGTTTCCGCGGTAGGAGGTGGGATCTGCTTTATACGCCTTCATATCGTCGGCGTATCCGATCTCGCGTGCAACCGCCTTGATCTTTTCAAACCAAGCGTTCATATCGTCGGCGTGATCGTAGGAGGCACGGAACTTTTCCAATGCCGTTTTGATGTCAGAACGATCAAACTGTTCGGGATACTCGTCCTCCTGCTTGCAATCAAAGAAGAATCCCATATAAGGCTTTGCATCCGCCCAGGTTGCAAGATCCTTACGCGGCTTTTTTCCACCGCGACCGATGGCAAAGATTGCCGTGGTAAATGCGGGATTGTTTGCAAGATGTGCGCCAAACTCGGGATCATAGCGCAATGCCCACTCGGTAACCTGTTGTGTCACCTCCTCGGCACTCATGCGCGAGATGATGTTTTTGGAAACGTCGTTGAGCTTGTTGAAATCAAACAGACAGCCTGATGAGCTCATCTTTTTGATATTGAAGGGGAACTCGGTATAAGGCTTATCGGGGTTTTGCATATGCCACTCCTCGTAGTTGGAGTTGAGCAACGTCATGATATATTCGCAAACACAGGCAGGAGCATAGCCCATGCGACTGTAATCGTCCATGTTGGCACCCATATCGCGCTTGGAAAGCTTCTTTTTATTTCCGTTTTCGTCAAGTCGCATGATCTGTGCGATATGCATATACTTGGGCAGACGGAAGCCGAGATAACGGAACAGCATGATGTGCTTTGCAAGGCTGGGGAGCCATTCCTCGCCGCGAATGACGTGAGTGGTTCCCATTAAATGATCGTCCACCGCGTGTGCAAAGTGGTAGGTGGGAATGCCGTCGGATTTGAGCAGGACAAAATCCTCGTCGTTTTCGGGGATCTCTAATTTTCCCTTGATCAAGTCGGTAAAGGGAACCTTCTTTTCGGGGTCACCGTCGGCAAGCAGACGGAGAACAAAGGGATTTCCTGCTGCAAGATTTTCCTTGACCTCATCTATCGTGATCTCTCTCGCCTTCAGCATTGCCTCGCGTTGCGCCGATTGATCCTCGTGCCAATCCTTTGCCTTGATCTCTGCCTTCTTGTCCACTGCATTCAAAGCATCAAGCTCGGCTTGCGTGGTAAAGACGGGGTATGCCTTACCCTCCGTCACCAATTGCTTGGCAAATACGTGATAGATCGGTCCGCGCTCACTTTGCTTATAGGGACCGTAGATACCCTTGTCGCAAATACAGCCGTTTTCACCGATCACGGCACCCTCGTCAAATTTGACACCGTAATGCGCCAGTGTATGGATCAAGCCCTCGGCTGCACCTTCCACCTCGCGCTTGGCATCGGTATCCTCAATGCGCAGGTAAAATACCCCTCCGCTTTGGTGGGCAAGACGCTCTCCAATGGTAGAAGGAAAAAGTCCGCCAAAATGAACGAATCCTGTGGGGCTGGGTGCAAAACGAGTTACCTTTGCACCCTCGGGAAGCTGTCGGGGCGGATATTTTGCCTCAATGTCGGCAGGTGTTTCTGTGACGTTGGGAAAGAGAAGATCGGCAAGAAGCTGATAGTCCATGGTTTTATAGTATCCTTTCTTGATGGTCAATAAATAATGTTATCGAGTGCCGCACCGAGAGACGAGCTGTCTCCGTGTCCGGGATAGATGATAAGATGTTGGGGAAGACTTCGCATCTGCTCTAATGAATCAAATAGGATCTCGCGGTTGCCGCCGTAAAGATCGTAGCGACCGTAGCCGTCGGCAAAGAGGGTATCTCCCGTCAAAAGAAAATCGCCGTTGCAATCAAAGCAGACCGAGCCTTGAGAATGTCCGGGGGTGGCAATGACCGTAATTTTTTCATTCCCCAACCAAAGAATTTCACCGTTGGTAAAGATCTTGTCGGGGGCGCGATAGGTGCGATTTGTACGAAAAAAAGTATAAAAGGCATTTTTGTGTGCATCGGTCAGCATTCCCTCATCGTCCTGATGGATCAGGAGCGGGGCGCCCGTGGCTGCTCTTAATGCATCGACCGAAACAATGTGATCAAAATGTCCGTGCGTGAGCAGGATCATTTCCAATTTTGCTCCCGCACATTTGACCGCATTGACAATGGTTTTTGCATCGGCACTCGGATCCACCACGGCGGCATGCTCGCCAACCGTCAAAAGGTAGCAGTTTGATCCCCAAGAGCCGGGATATAGATTTTGAATCTCCATTTGATACCGCCTCTGATCTTTTATACGTTAAATCTGAAAAATACGATATCTCCGTCCTGCATGATATATTCCTTGCCCTCGCTGCGGAGCGCACCTGCTTCCTTGACTGCGTTCATCGTGCCGTATTTTTTCAGGTCGTCAAAGGCAACGACCTCTGCACGGATAAATCCGCGTTCAATGTCAGAAT
>JAGANE010000176.1 GCA_017624395.1 Clostridia bacterium | reverse complement strand
GTCTTGCAGAGAAATACCCCAAGGCAAAAATCCTGTTTATGACCAATTACCGCCGCTGGGATACCCCTAACCAAATCGGGCTTGGTGAATTGGAATACGTCATTGCCATGGAGGAGATCTGCCGTATGTACGCGATCCCTTGCTTTAACAACTACTACAATGCAGGAATTTCCTTTTATATTCCTGCGCATCTTGCTTGGATTGATGAGGGAATTGCTTTGGGAGAGGGAAGCAACCGCCACTTCTCCGACGAGGCATATACATGGCTGATGGATCGCTACGAAAAGCTGTTGGAAAGCCTTTGACGGCATTTTATGATAACAAAGGAAAGGAAACGACAATGAAAAAAGCAGAGTATGAAAAGCAGGTAGCCGTGGCACTTGATTATTACGCCAAGGTGGGAATTGTTTTGAGCGAGGAGGAAAAGGGAAGGATAGAGGTGGCTGATTTTGGTCTTGATATGGTAGAGGACGTTGGACTTCAGCTTCTGACATACATCAATACCGACCGCGTTTGTGCCAAGGAAATGGTGCTGATTCCTTATCAGACCTGCCCCGAGCATAAGCACGTCCCCACCGCGGGAGGCGAGGGAAAAGAGGAGACCTTCCGTTGTCGCTTTGGAAAGGTCTATCTGTACGTGGCAGGAGACGGAAGCCGCGAAAATATTCAAGGCAGACTCCCCAAAACCGACGTGACGGTGTTTCATGAGGTGATCTTAAATCCGGGAGAACAGTATACCATCATGCCCGAAACGTGGCATTGGTTCCAAGCGGGAGAGGATGGCGCGGTGATTTCGGAGTTCTCCACACGAAGCACCGACGAAACCGACGTTTTTACCGACAAGCGGATCGTGCGCGCACCCGAAATTGAGGAGTAAACGCAAAAAAAGTCGTTTTTTAACGATTGTTAACAAAATATAAATAAAATAGCGTTGTTTCAAATTTGTTGTTGGTTTATAATAGTGTAGATAGAAGGAGGGGGGGTATCTTAACAATGAAGATTCTCATCACAACCGACCTTTTTACTACCGATACCAACGGCGTGGTGACCTCGGTTCGCAATCTGCGCGAGGAATTGGAGCGCAAGGGACATGACGTCCGTATCCTGACGCTTTCGGAGAACTACCGTAGCCGATGCGAGAACAAGGTTTCGTATATCCGTTCACTTCCCGTGTACGTCTATCCAAACGTGCGGATGTCGTTTGCCTCGGGGCATCGCTTCATCCGTGAGCTGATTGCATGGAGGCCCGACGTTATTCACAGCCAATGCGAGTTTTTTACCTTCCGCTTTGCCCGTTACATTGCCAAGCGGACGGGAGCGCCGATCATACATACCTATCACACCATGTACGAGCAGTATGTGGGGTATCTGTTCCCAAGCAAGCGGTTTGGCAGATGGTTTGTCCGTGCCGCATCACGTCATCTTTTAAAAAGGGTGGAGACGATCGTAGCACCGACCCAAAAGGTAGAGGCGACACTGCGAGGCTATGAGATCGAGCAACCGATCCGTGTGGTGCCAAGCGGGATCTCGCTGGAGCAGTTTGGGTGCCAACTTTCCGACGACCTCCGATGCGAGAGACGCGCCGCACTTGGATTTTTTGAGGAACATACCGTCCTTGTCAATCTCGGGCGACTTGGAACCGAAAAAAATCTTGGCGAGATTTTGGAGCTGTTTGCCAAAGCACATTCCACCACCCCCACCCTGCGCCTTTTGATCGTGGGAGACGGCCCTGCAAAGCATGACTTGGAAAAGCAAGCCGCCAAGCTTGGAGTGGCAGATGCCGTGGTGTTTACGGGCATGGTGCCCCCCTGCGCGGTACAGAACTACTATCAGCTGGGCGATATTTTTGTCAGTGCTTCCACAAGTGAAACGCAGGGCTTGACCTACGTGGAGGCTGCCGCCAATGCGTTGCCGCTTCTTTGCCGTGAGGATCCCTGCCTTGAGGAGATCCTTTTGTCGGGGGAAAACGGCTATACTTATACGTGTGAGGCTGAATTTTTAAATCGGTTGGCAGAGATGCTTGCGGATCCTGCATGGCAGGGGACGGCGGGAAAGTGCAGCTTGACACTTTCCAAACGCTTTGACAAGCGCGTCTTTGGCGATGCCATCGAGCAGATCTATCAAGAGGCACTTGCAAGCAATGGCTGATCATATAAGCATATCAAAGAAGCAGGACGGAGAGGGATGAACTCTCCGTCCTGCTTTTTCGTATGACTATTCATTTTCCGCTTTGGTTGTGTTTTCGGTTGTTTGTACGATCTCTTTTGCCAACGTCAACGCGTCGTCAATGTGTGCGCAGAAATATTGCTCGCCCACCTGATCCAACAAGCCTGCGTGGCGGATCGCCTGCAGGGGCTGCTTGTTGACGTGAGAAAAGACGACCTGAATGCCGTTTTCGGCACAATGCTCACAAAGAGAGGTCAGGGCATTCATTGCCGTGGCATCGATTGCCGAGACACTGCGCATTCTCAAAACGATGCATTTTGTATCCTCGTGTGCGCTGATCTTTGCAATCTTGTCGGTGGCTCCAAAAAAGAGCGGGCCGCTCAATTCGTAAACGCAAACACCCTCGGGCAGAGCACTCAGCTTGTGGGAGTCGTCGGTGTTGGCATCGCTCCAGCCGTGAATGTCGGTTTCGTCGCTCATGCGCTTCATAAAGAGCAGGCAGGAAAGCACAATGCCAACCGCAATGGCTACCACAAGGTCAAAGATTACGGTTAGAACAAAGGTGGTCACAAGCACAACAATGTCGCTGACGGGCGCGGTTTTGACAAGTCTTACAAAGGGACGCCACTGACACATATTGTAGGCAACATGGAAAAGGATCGCCGCGATGACGGGCATGGGGATCAGTGCCGCGTAGGGCATCAGCAAAAGGAGGATCAAAAGCAGTACTGCGGCGTGTACCATACCCGCAATCGGGGTTCTGCCCCCGCTTTTGATGTTTGCAGCGGTTCTGGCGATTGCACCCGTAGCGGGAATACCGCCAAAGAGGGCAGAGCCTACGTTTCCAATTCCTTGTGCCACAAGCTCGGCATTGGGGCGGTGCTTGGTGTTGGTCATGCCGTCGGCAACCACGCAGGAGAGCAACGATTCGATTGCCGCAAGGATGGCAATGGTAAAGGCATTGGGGAGCATTGCGCGGATCAGGGGAAGGTCAAAGGCGGGGAGCTTGAGCGCGGGGAGCTTACTGCTGACCGTGTAAAGATCGCCAATGGTATTGACCTGCAGATCAAACACCTGCACCATTCCAATGCCCAAAAGCACCGCAACCGCCGAGGCGGGGATCTTGTTGAGATATTTGATTTTTGGCAGTACGATCAAAACTGCAAGTGCCACAGCCCCCACCAAGACCGCCCACCAATTGATGGTGGGAAGATGATGGAAAAACGCCTCTAATTTTTCAACGGTTTCAATGGGCTTTAGTCCCTCGGGGTAGGTCAAGCCGAAAAAGTCCTTGAGCTGTCCTACAAGAATGGTGACCGCAATGCCTGCGGTAAAGCCCGTGGTGATCGTGTAGGGAATGAACTTGATCAGCTTTCCAAGCTTAAGTATACCCATTAAAATCAGGATCACTCCCGCCATCACGGTGGCAACGATCAAGCCGTCCATTCCATTTTGGGCAACGATGCCCGCAACGATGGTGGCAAACGCGGCGGTCGGTCCTGCGATCTGTACGCGGCTACCGCCAAAAAAGGAGATCAAAAATCCCGCAACAATGGCGGTATAAAGTCCCTCCTCGGGGCCTACGCCCGATGCAAGCGCCAGCGCAATGGAAAGCGGCAGGGCGATGATTGCCACGATGATTCCCGAAATCAGATCGCCGACAAATTGCTTTCCCGTATATCCCTTGAGGGACGAAAACAGCATTGGCTTTAATTCTTTCATAGTGTCCTCCCTGATATAAAGTCGGATTTGCCATAACAGTATACCACTTTTGATGTAAAATGTCAATCAAAAGAATGATAATTTTTGCAAAAACCGTTGAAAAACGTAAGATATTGTGTTATAATTAAAAAAAAGAATTGACTATAACGAATGGAGAAAAGCCGATGAACTCGATTCAGGATTTTAACAGCAAGATCAAACGCGTGGTCATTTCCAAGGAGGAGATTGCCGAGGCAATACAGAAGGCGGGTAAGGAGATCGACCGTATCTACGACGGCAGACCGATCCTGCTGGTCAGCATTTTAAAGGGCGCGTTTGTCTTTATGGCAGATCTTTGCCGTGCCGTCAGTGTGCCGTGTGAGATTGGCTTTATGTGTGCCAAAAGCTATTACAGCGGTACCGTTTCTTCGGGCGTTGTCCAGATCACCATGGATCTGGAGCAGGACGTCAGCCAATATCACGTGGTGATCGTGGAGGATATTGTTGATACGGGCAGAACGCTCAACGACGTGGTCGAGCTTCTCAAAGGACGCAATCCCTTGTCCTTGCACGTGTTCACGCTATTGGACAAGCCCTCGCGCCGCGTGGTGGATTTTAAGGCGGATTACTCCTTGTTCACCATTCCCGATCTTTTTGTCATCGGATATGGCTTGGACTGTGGCGAATACTACCGCAACCTGCCTTATATCGCAGAGTACGATAATCAAGCATAATTTGAAACGGATAGAAAAAGAGCGCGACTCCATTGGGAGTTGCGCCCTCTTTTGTCAAAGCAGAACAAAATGATTTTTACGGCAATCCAAAAGCCCTTCCTTTTTTAGCTTTCCGATCTCTGCGGAAAGTCCGCTGCGGTCTACCTCAAGGTAGTCGGCAAGCTCCTGGCGGTCAAAGGGAATTTCAAAGGAGGCGGAATTCTGCTTTTTGGATTGCATCAAAAGATACGCCAACAGCTTTTCGCGCGTGCTTCGCTTGGAGGTGATCTCAATGCGTTGATGGAACAGAATGGTTTTAGCGGCGAGATCCTTCATTAAATTGTAGATAAGCTGTTGGTGAAAGCCGCAATGGTTTTGGCAGGTGTGCAAAATGTGAGTGCTGTCGATCAGCATGATCTCACTTGGCTCATCGGCAATCACGCTGACAGGGAGTGAGGGCGTTTCGGTGCAGGCAAACGCCTCGGCAAACATTTCGGGAGGACGAACCTCGGAGAGGATACTGCGATTGCCGTAATAATCCAGTTGAATGATCTGCACAGAGCCTGACAGAACGATGCCAATGTATTTGGCGGGCGAGCCCTCTGCAAAAATGGTGTATTTTTTGTCAAAGATCTCCACCTTGGCGCCAAAGCAGGTCAGCATGCGCAAAAGGCTTTCGTCATCTACCGCTTCAAAAAGACGGCATTTTTTTAAAGTTTTTATGTATTTTTTCAATTTTTTCTCCTTTTTGTTGAAAATTCAACAGACTTTCCAAGGAAATTATACTATAATAAAGGTGTCAAGTCAAGAGCTTTTGCAAAAAAGGAGAAAAATATGATCAGAAAGATTATCAAGATAGACCGTGAAAAGTGCAACGGATGCGGAGCTTGCGCCAAGGCGTGCCACGAGGGCGCGATTGAGATGGTAGACGGAAAGGCAATGCTGACACGCGAGGATTACTGCGACGGCTTGGGCGATTGTCTCCCTGCTTGTCCCACCAACGCCATTACCTTTGAGGAGCGCGAGGCACCTGCCTACAACGAGGAGGCGGTTCGTCAAGCAAAAATGAAAGCCTTTGGCGTCAAGCTTCCTTGCGGTTGCCCGGGGACACAGTCCAAGGCGATCAAGCGTGAGAGCACACCGCAGCCCAAAGGGATCGGTGGAGGCGTACCGAGTCAGCTTTCGCAGTGGCCCTGTCAGATCAAGCTGGTTCCTGTCAACGCACCCTATTTTGACGGTGCCAATCTTTTGGTTGCGGCAGACTGTACCGCGTTTGCTTACGGGAATTTTCATCAGGAATTTATCCGCAATCACATCACTCTGATCGGATGTCCCAAGCTGGACGAGGGCGACTATGCCGAAAAGCTGACGCAGATCATTGCCAATAACGACATCAAAAGCGTCAGGATCGTCCGCATGGAGGTGCCTTGCTGCGGCGGCCTTGAAAATGCGGTCAAGCGCGCACTTCAGGCAAGCGGCAAGTTTATTCCGTGGCAGGTGGTAACGATTTCCACCGATGGAAAAATTCTTGAATAATTGGTATTGATTTTTTGAAATAATTATGATAAAATATAATTGAAAAAAATTTATGGGGGCATAATATTGCTATGAAAATTACAAATGACGTTTTTTATATCGGTGTAAACGATCATAAGGTGGATCTGTTTGAGGGACAGTACGTGGTTCCCAACGGTATGTCGTACAATTCCTATGTGATCATGGACGAACAAATTGCCGTCATGGATACCGTGGATGCGGGCTTTACCCATGAATGGCTGGACAATCTTCAATCTGCTCTTGCGGGACGTACCCCCGATTATCTGGTGGTGCAGCATATGGAGCCCGACCACTCTGCCAACATTTATAATTTTGTAAAGGCATATCCCAATGCCAAAATCGTTTCCTCGGCAAAGGCGTTTGTCATGATGAAAAACTTTTTTGGTACCGATTTTGCTGACCGTCAGGTCGTGGTAGGTGAGGGAAGCACGCTCTCCCTCGGAAAGCATCAATTGACCTTTGTCACCGCACCCATGGTGCATTGGCCCGAGGTCATTATGACTTATGATGCTTACGATAAAGTTCTGTTCTCTGCCGATGGCTACGGCAAGTTTGGTGCTCT
>JAGANE010000175.1 GCA_017624395.1 Clostridia bacterium | reverse complement strand
GCGCGCTTTCGTGCAAGCACGAAAGTTCGACTACGCTCAGAATGACACGGGCGGTCGTAGTCGAAACCCGAAGGGCAAACCGCCAAAGCGGTTTGGATCTCGCGGGAAGAACAAATGTAAACGTTTAGATGTTACAACATACTACAATGTCACGGGTTGTAAAACAGCTAAAAGGAATTGTTTCCAAACAGATGGGAATTCGTATTTGGCAAAAATCGTTCCACGATCACATTATCAGAAATTTTGAGGATTATGAAGAACACCTGCGGTATATATACGAAAACCCTATGCGTTGGTGTTATGATGAGCTATATGCAAAAGAATAGGGGGGCTTAGTGCTGTGTCTTTGTGATACAAAGGTGAATCCGTCGATAAATAGGAGGAATATTTAAGGATGTTTTATATTAGAGCTACCGCCACACGATCAATTGATGATCGCGCGTATCCGGAAATTGTATTGTATGAATTCATTGATACTAAAGAAAATACAACCCCGACAGAGCTTCACACAAAATCTGTCGGGGCTACTTATTTGTCTGCTACAGAATAATTTTGTACTATAGAGAAAAGCAATTTATGTTTTCTTCGATAAGGAAACCCGGCAATGATTCCAATTGCTCTTTCGTTTAACCTACAATATTGTTGTAATCTACGTACACACTACCTGAGGTGACCTCGATCCTTTGACGGACGAGTTCTTCAATGGCGGTACGAATTTGGTAGATGCCGTAATTTGGGGTGGATTCCCACATGGAGATCAGATGCTCGGAGGGGGAGCCGCTGCGACTTGCAAAAATATATGTGGTTTCACCGTCAAAGCCGTCAAATTCTTCGGGATTCCAAGTGGGAATATTGTCAAAATCATTGCTTTTCATTACCGATTGTAGGTTTAGAATTTCCTCGGCGGTCAATTCTACGGTGACGTCTTGATCGACCGTATATTTTTGTCCTGCTCCATAAATAAAATGTCTGTAATGCAGGGTACCGCCGCCGTTTGCATAAAAGAGAATGTCATAGCAATATAAGCCGCTGTTAGCTATTTTCATACCGTCTTTTTTATAAAAGACGTCAAAGGTTATGGCTTGTAACGTGCGATAAAATGCAGTGACGATTGGCTTTCCGTTTTCATCACGTGTCGATCTGTATTCCAAGTAGGATTCCAGATCGGCTTCATAGCAAAGTCGGTCGTAATATTTCCATTTAGCGGTGAATTCCTTTTCAATTTCTTCAAAAGAATAATATTCCTTATAACAAAAATCAGGGAGCGCGTTTCCGATGATCTTGGAGGGGAGGTCATGTGCATATATCCAATCCTGCAACGAGTGGTCGTAGCGAATATCCGCCACCAAATAATGCTCCATCAAATAGTCGCCATTTCCGTCGGGGGTTAGAAAAATATAATACAATTGGTTGTTTGTGAGGGAAAAGACCGTGTAGTAGAGATCTTTTTCTCCGTTGGAATAATGTCGAATGATTTTATTTCCGTGGCGCTCGGTCAGATAGCTGTAGGGACAGTCTCCCCAAAACATTTCCGTAAGTGTATCGTCTAAGTAAGCTTCTTCGTTTTTGGTGATTTGGACATATACATACGGTGTTTCGTTATCAATTACAGGTTGGCTGTCGTTTGCAAAGTCTGCAGGGGTCGGCTCGGGGAGAGGAAAGCAGGAGGTAAGAGCGACGATGAGCAACGAGAAAAGTAAGATACAAGATAGAATTCGTTTCATATTCAACACTCCTTTCTAATAATATTAAACCATATTTTTATTCGATTGTAAAGATATTTTTAGAAAAGAGCCGTTTTTTCTACCATTTGTCCAAGTCTTATTGGATTGCTTTGTAGGGAATCAACAACGGACAGCCTTCAATAGGCTCAACCCCTGCGAGACAAAGATTCAACCAACGGTATGGGTGTAATTCTTTGTAACTTCTTGACATTATATTTTTGATATGTTATAATAAAAATATCATTTTTGATCATTTTTTTGAGATCACGGACGGAGATTTTATGAAGATAAAAAAGAGAAAAGAGAAAAAGGAAAGGGGATCCGAGAAAAAGCTGTCTTTTTTTCGGGTGCTTTCCAATAATTTGTTTTTCTTAAAGCTGGAAATGAAGGCGGCACCGCTGGTGCTTCCTACCATGATCCTTGTTACGGTCCTGCAAGCGCTTGCGGGCTTTCTTTCGGGCTCTTATCTGATCCGCTATGCGCTCAACGGCATTGGAGAGGGCAAGAGCTTTGGCGACATTGCTCAAATGCTTTTGATCTGCTTTGCCGTGCTGGTGGTGGTTAATGTTGGCGCAATGTGGTATTACAACAAATATTACCGTATACAGATGGTCAATGTCAAAAAGTACATCTTTAACCTCGCGTTCAAAAAGGCGGCGCGCGTGGAGCTTGCACGCTATGAGGATCCCGTTTACTACGACGGGCTTGCAAAGGCGGTTGACGAGTGCGGCGTGCGTGCCGATTCGGTCAACAATTCCATTGATATGCTTTTTTACCGCATCGTCACCTTTTCTACCAACTTTGCACTTTTGTTTCTCATTGATCCGTTGCTGCTTTTGTTTGTGCTGATCCCGATTGCGGTGATCCCGTTGCAGACCAAGCTCAACAAGATCCGACACGAAAAGGACATGAAGCACATTGAGGAGCGCAGACGGGCGGAGTATGCGCGTCGCACGTTTTATCTTTCCGATTACGCCAAGGAGATGCGGCTTTTGGATATGCCGTATTTTATGCTGGAGCGGTTTCGGCAGTCGGGCGAGCGTTGCGTGCATATCATCAAGAGTTATGGCTGGAGAATGGCGACGCTGAATTATATTCTGACCGAATGCAACGAGGCGGTGGCGGCGCTCGGTGCCATGCTTTACTCGGTCTGGCAAACGTTGGGAACGGGCAGAATGGGATACGGCGACTGTATCGTGGTGGTCAACTCCATTGAGAGTGTGGCGTATTCGCTGACAAATTCTGCCGATACACTGCTCAAATTTCACGAAAACGCGCTATATACTGAAAATTTGAGGAATTTTCTTGATTACGAGCCAACCCTTGTCAGTGGCAACCGTCCTCTGCCAAGCGACGGCGATCTTGTGCTGAAAAACGTCAGCTTCCGCTATGACGGTGCCGAGAATGACACCCTGCACGACGTTTCGATGCGCTTTGGAAAAAACGAAAAAATTGCCATCGTGGGTCATAACGGCGCGGGCAAGACCACACTGATTAAGCTGTTGCTGCGGCTTTACGATGCAGAGGGAAGCATCACCTACGGCGGTGAGGAGATCAAAGACCTGCCGCTGGAGGAGTACCGCGATATTTTTGCCGCGGTGATGCAGGATTATCACGTGTTCTCGCTGACAGTGGCGGAGAACGTGCTGTTGCGCAAAAAGCGCGAGGGAGACGACGCGGTCGTTGCCGCGGCAATTGAAAAAAGCGGGCTGAAGGAAAAGATCGACGGCTTTTCCAAGGGCGTTGATACCGTAATGACCAAGGAGTTTTCCTCGGATGGCGAGGTGCTTTCGGGCGGACAGCAGCAAAAGCTGGCAATCTCGCACGTATATTCCAAGGAGAACCGATTTGTGATCCTTGACGAGCCGTCAAGTGCACTCGATCCGATTGCCGAGTACGAGATGTATAACCGCATGATGGAGGCGTGCGAGGGCTGCGGAATGATCTTTATTTCGCACCGCTTGTCGTCGGCGGTCATGGCGGATCGCATTTATCTGATGGAAAACGGAAGTGTTGCCGAGAGCGGCAGCCATGCCGAGCTGATGGAGCGCAACGGCAGATATGCCGAGCTGTTCCGCCGTCAGGCAGAAAACTATGCGGAGGTGTGACATGGCAGAAGAAAAGAAAAAGCTGCCGCGCCGCAGCATCTTTCGGTTTAATCTTTGGTTGTTTTCCCGTGTTTGGAAATATACGCCCGGCTACGTCCTGATGATGATTGCAGAGGGCGTGGTATGGGGAATCAACAATTCGGTCAACATCATCTTTTTAAATCATTTGTTCAATGCACTTGGCGATGGGAGCGGCTTTCAAAGCGTGGCGCGCATCATTCTTGCCTACGCCGTTTATCTTTTGCTGTTTTACGTGTTTGACAAATGGTATTGGTACATCTATAATTCCTACATCAAGCAGCGCTTGCAGACCAAAATGCACAGTGATATGTTTCGGCAGGCGGTGCGGCTTGACCTTGAAAAATTTGACGATCCTGTTTTTTACAACGATTTTATCTGGTCGATGGATCAATCCTTTTCTCACGTCACGGGGTTGATCGAGGACACGGGCAAGCTGATCAACCGCATTGTCGCATCGATCACGCTGACGGGTGTGATGGTTGGCGTGGACGTTACCATGGCGATCATCATTTTTGCGGTGTCGGCGTTGCGGATCCTGCTTTCGATCCTTGCAAACAAAAACTCGCTCAAATACAGTGATGCCCTCAATCCCCTCAACCGAAAGGCGTCCTACATCAAGCGTGTGTTCCGATTGCCCGACTATGCAAAGGAGATCCGTACCACGCATGTTGATGAGGTGCTGATAGAGGAGCATGAAAAGAACTCCGAGGAGCAAAAACGGGTGATCAGGCATTACGGTACCCGAAGCGTGTGGATCTGGTCGGCGGTGGAGGTCATAACCAGTGCAACCACCGTAGGATTGATGCTTTTGATGCTTTACAAGGTCATGGTGACGGGAGAGGTCGGGCTTGGCGGCTTTGCCGTGGCGCTCAACGCGGTTTGGCGTATGTCGTGGTTGCTTTCCGATCTGGTCAACCGCTTGTTGAAGTATCACGAGCATGGCATCTTTATTGAAAAGATGATCAACTTTATGGAGTGCAAGCCTAAAATTCTGGACGGCACAAACGAAGCCGAGCGCTTTGAAAGGCTGACGTTGCGCAACGTTGGATTTTCCTATACCGCAGACGGTACCCGTGCGCTTGACGGCGTGGACCTTGAGATCCGACGCGGTGAAAAAATTGCCATCGTGGGCTACAACGGTGCGGGAAAGACCACACTGACCAAGCTGATCATGCGACTGTACGACCCCTGCGAGGGAGAGATTTTGTACAACGGAAAAAGCATGAGGGAATATACCGTTGCGGGTCTGCGGCAACGCATGGCGGCAGTCTTTCAGGATTATCGGATCTTTGCCAGCACCATTGCCGAAAACGTGGTTGGCGGCGCTTACGATCCCGCGTGCAGGGATCGCGTTTTGGAGGCGTTGCGAAAAAGTACCTTTTTGGATAAGCTGGAAACGCTCTCCGACGGGCTGGATACCCAATTGACACGGGAATTCAGCAAGAGCGGAACACAGCTGTCGGGCGGCGAGGCGCAAAAGGTTGTGATTGCACGAGCCTTTTACAAGGACGCCGATCTGATCATACTTGACGAGCCGTCCAGCGCGTTGGACCCCGATGCCGAGTACGAGCTGAACCGCGCGATTGCGGAATATGCGGAGGGAAGAACGGTTATTTTTATCTCGCACCGACTTTCCACCACGCGCCATGCCGATCGCATTTATATGTTTGACAGCGGCAGGCTGATTGAAACGGGAACCCACGAGGAGCTGATCGCCGCCAAGGGTAAGTACGCCTATATGTTTGATCTGCAGGCGGAAAAATACCGCAAAAACGATGCCGTAAATGCGTAAAAGAAATCAAAAAACCGTCTCCTCAGAGACGGTTTTTTGATGGCAACTATCTTATTTTTCGGGATCAAGGTACTTCCAATAGGAGGTGATGTAGTT
>JAGANE010000174.1 GCA_017624395.1 Clostridia bacterium | reverse complement strand
GGTATGGAACGTTCCTTACCTGCCCATCGATCCTGCCGACGTTGGCAGAGTTTACGAGGCGGACGTGATCCGCATCAACTCGCAGTCGGGCAAGGGAGGCATCGGTTATATCCTTGAAACGCAGTACAATCACGTTCTGCCGCCCAAAATGAGAGAGGTCTTTGGCTATCACGTCAAAGGGATCTCCGACCGCGAGCATCGCGAGCTGATGCCGTGTGAGGTCTACGACATTTTCCTGCGTGATTTTGTCAATCTGGAAACGCGTGTCAATGTCTCCAAGGTGCTTTATCAGGAGCGTGACGAGATCGTGGAGGCAACCGCAGTGGTTTCCCTTGACGGTAAGGAGCAATTGACGGTAACGCGCGGAAACGGAAGTCTGAACGCCGTCAACGCCGCCATCAAGCAGGTTACGGGATTTGATTACACGTTGGACAGCTACACACAGCATGCTCTGGAGGAGCGCTCCAGCTCGCGTGCGGCATCCTACGTTTCCATCAACTACGGCGGACGTACCTATTGGGGTGCGGGTGTTGATAGCGATATTACGACGTCCTCGGTCAAGGCGCTTGTCAGCGCAGTCAACAAGCTTTTGGAGAGCGTATAAAATCTACCCCTCAAAAAGGAGGAGCATTATGAAATTAACAGGCGCAGAAATTCTCGTCAGAACACTGATCGAGCAGGGTGTGACCGATGTATTCGGTTATCCGGGCGGTCAGGCGATCAACATATACGACGCGCTGTACAAATACAGTGACGAGATCACCCATTACCTGACGGCGCACGAGCAGGGCGCGGCACACGCGGCAGACGGATATTCGAGAGCCACGGGCAAGGTGGGTGTCTGCATTGCAACGTCGGGCCCCGGGGCGACCAATCTTGTCACGGGTATTGCCACGGCAATGCTGGATTCGATCCCCATGGTGGCGATCACGGGCAACGTGCCCTCGTCGCTCATCGGTAAGGATAGCTTTCAGGAGATCGACATTACGGGCATTACGCTGCCCATCACAAAACACAATTATTTTGTGCATCGCATCGAGGATCTTGCCGACAGCATCCGCGAGGCGTTCCAAATCGCCAAGTCGGGCAGACCCGGACCTGTGCTGATCGATATTCCCAAGGACGTGCAGACCGCGACCTACGACTACGAGATGCAATCCGTGGTGGAAAAAATTCCGCTTCCGCTTGCCAAGCAAACGCAGATCGACGAGGCGATCGCACTGCTCAACGCGGCAGAGCGCCCCTACATCTATATCGGCGGAGGTGCCGCAGGACTTGGCATGGGAGAGGCGGTCAAGGAGCTTGCCGAGCGCATTGACGCTTACATTGGCTGTACCTTTATGGGACTTTCCGCCATCAACGTTGATTACGACCGTTTTCTTGGAATGCAGGGAATGCACGGACATTACGCATCGTCCATGGCGCAAAAGAATGCCGATCTCATCTTTGCCATCGGTGTCCGCTTCAGCGACCGTGCCACGGGCAACGTTTCCAAATACGCCAAGGGGGCAAAGATCATTCAGCTGGATCCCGATTTTGCCGAGATCAACAAGAACGTCCGCGTAGACGTGGGAATCATCGGAGACGTTTTTGATTCCTTTACCCGCATTGCCGCAGGTGCGATCAAGAGAGTGCATCCCGCGTGGCGGGAGACAGTGGAGGCATTGCGCGCCGACGAGGAGCGCTTTACTGCCGAGGCAGAGGCGGAAAGCCGTGTTCCCCTGACACCCAAGCAGGTGTTTGACATCATCAACGCACAAAAGCCCGCCAATACGGTGATCGCCACCGACGTGGGACAGCACCAGATGTGGACGGCGCAGTACGTAAAATTTGACAATACGCGACGCTTTGTTTCCAGCGGCGGACTTGGAACCATGGGCTTTGGTCTGGGAGCCGCCATTGGCGCACAGGTCGCCACGGGGGATTGCACGGTGCTGATCACGGGTGACGGCAGCTTTGGTATGAATCTCAACGAGCTTGCCACCGCCGTGACCTATCACATTCCCGTGGTCATCGTGCTGATGAACAACGGTGTGCTTGGCATGGTCAGACAATGGCAGACGCTCTTTTTTGACAAGCGGTATTCCAACACCGTGTTGGATCGCAAAACCGACTTTGTCAAGCTTGCCGAGGCGTTTGGCGCTACTGCCTATCGCGTTGGCACCCCCGAGGAATTTGCGGCGGCGTTTGCGGCGGCGGTAGGGCAGACCGACGGTCCCGTGGTGATCGATACCGCCATTGACGGAGATGCCTTTGTGCTTCCCATGCTGCCTCCGGGTGGCTCGGTGGACGACATCATCGTCAGAAAGTGAGGATGCCGAAATGGAAAAGAAGAATCAATTTGTCATTGCGGTTTACGTTGATAACAAGTTTGGCGTTTTGACGCGTGTGACGAGTATGTTTACACGTCGCGGCTTCAATATCGATGCCCTGACTGTTGGAGAGACCGAATCTCCCGAATATTCGCGCATCACCATTTGCCTCAGCGGCGACGGATATGCCCGCGAGCAGCTGATCAATCAGCTCCGCAAGCTTTTCAACGTCAAAAAGGTGGAGGTGCTGGAGGACGATTGCATCAAGCGCGAGCTGATGCTCATTAAGGTCAAAAACAGCCCCGCGTACCGTCAGGAGGTGCTTTCGGCGGTGGACGTCTACCGTGCCAAGGTCATTGATTATACGGTGGACGAGATGTGCATTGAGATCACGGGAGATCCCACCAAGATCGACGCCTTTGTCAAGCTGATGATGTTTTACGGCATCATCATTGAAATGTGCCGCACGGGTATCGTGGCACTGGAGCGCGGCAGCGACACGCTCTTGAATAAATAAACAGTTTTAAAAATCTTTTTCCAAATCAAAGGAGAATATTATTATGGCAAACATTTACTACCAACAGGATTGCGATCTGAACAAGCTGAGCGGCAAGACCGTTGCAATCATCGGTTACGGCTCTCAGGGACACGCACACGCGCTCAACCTCAAGGATTCGGGCGTACACGTTATCGTCGGTCTTTATAAGGGCAGCAAGAGCTGGGCAAAGGCAGAGGCTGCGGGACTTGAGGTCTACACTGCCGCAGAGGCAGCCGCAAAGGCAGACATTATTATGATCCTCATCAACGACGAAAAGCAGGCAAAGCTTTACAAGGAAAGCATTGAGCCGAACCTGACCGAGGGCAAGACCCTTGCCTTTGCACACGGCTTTAACATTCATTTTGGCTGTATCAAGCCTCCCAAGAACGTCAACGTCATCATGATCGCACCCAAGGGCCCCGGTCACACGGTGCGCAGTGAGTATCAGGCAGGCAAGGGCGTTCCTTGTCTGATCGCAGTGGAGCAGGATGCTACGGGTGACGCTCTGGAAATCGGTCTGGCTTACGCCCTCGGCATCGGCGGCGCACGCGCAGGCGTTCTGGAGACCAACTTCCGCACCGAAACCGAGACCGACCTCTTTGGTGAGC
>JAGANE010000173.1 GCA_017624395.1 Clostridia bacterium | reverse complement strand
CGATTGGTGCGGCGGAGGCAACGGGTTACACAGAAATCACGCCGAACACAGATTTTGTACACAACGGTATTACCTACCGCTTTGACGTCAGAGAAGGCAATACGGACAGTTATGCCAGAATCAACGATGACGGTTCCATTGAATTCAAGTACGCTTACGGGGATATTCTTTGGTTCCCCGATGTAAAAATGACCGACACCTCCGCACTTCACGCGGAACTCACCTCAATTGCTCATGACAGTGATTCTTCGGGAATGGGCAATACGTTTATGGGCGTTGTATACGGAGCTACCGAAAAGGCTGACGGTTCCTTTGAAAAGGGCGTTGCCGGTATTCTCAGAACCGCAGGACGTGCTCGCGTTACGGAAATTTCGCGCGAAAATCTTACCAATAAAAGTGGCGGTGACCACGGCAACGGTGGCGGCACGAAAATCTACAACCCCAGTAGTGACAACTTTAGAGACCATGCAAATTACGCTTGCGTAAAGAGCATCAATAACGACTGGGCGTTTAATAAAACCATTTCCTTTGATGTAAAACGTGTTGAAAACAATGTTACCTTTGCAATGAGCAGTGCAGACGGAGAATTCTTCAGCCATACCTATGGCACAGACTCGTATGCATATGCGGGTGCCGTAGGCTTTACCAGCGTGTGGGCTAACAATGCCGGCTACAGAACCTTCAGGTTTGACAAGCTGACACTGACGAATTGTACGGTCAACGGAGCGGCGCATGAAAGCTATACGGTGATCGACAAGGCGGCAGGTCCTATGGATATGCTCAAGAGCAAGGTTGAGTTTGAGGACGGCTACGCATACGTTGAGCTTGAGTTTACAGTTTCCGCGGATCTTGCTGCTACGGCTAAGCTTGTTGTTAAGAAAAACGGCGTTGACGTGGAAAAGACGAGCATTAGCGATCTGACCCCCGTGGAGGGTAAATATTCGAAGCTCGTGTACTTTACATATACCGATGGTCAAGAGAGCGATGTGCTGACGATCTACCTTGAAAACGAAGGTGCAGCGGTTAATCTTACCACTACGACTATTGAAATTGGAAAACTGTATGCACAATTTTTGCAAAGCCCGCCCAATGCTGCGGATTCCGAGCTGAACTACGTTGCATATGCGGAGGATTTCAGCGAAAGCATCACGCTTGTTCCGGGTGAAAATATTGTAAACGGTCATAAGTGGATCTACGTTAAAAATTCCACCGATGGCTCTGCTGTGATCAAAAACGGCAAGCTCTACTTTATTGGAAGCAATTATGACATGATCATTTTCGATGATGTTGCGCTTGATAAGACCGCGTACAGATTTGAGTATGACGTTACGTATCTCGAAACACCTGCCGATGACATCTGGGACAATTGGGATTGTTGGTTTGGCGGTTTGTTCCACCTTGCTGATGCAGACGGAAGTCGCTCTGCGTTTATTTCCTCGATTACGCCTGACGACGTATATATGATGAAGGGAACCTTCGATGCAAACGGTGTATTCACTCAAATTGATGCAAACAGCGCGCACATCAACTTTAACGTTGCTCCCGGTAGCGGTTCGTTGGCATATTGGAATGGCAGACTTGCCAACGGTTTGCCCGCAACTGTCAGAACATGGTTTGGAAGAAGCGACCTCAACGGCGTGGCTTTGGAATGAGAGGATATAGCTCGACCGGCGCGCATCAGGTTGAGGCAAATCTTCCCGGTGGAGCTGCTGCTTCTCCCGCCGATTCTCGTGTCGGAAGTCTTGGCTTCGTATGCAGTGAGAGTAAAGTCAGCGTAATCGTAGACGATCTTGAGATCGCAACCAAGGGTAAAAAGATTATCGTTGACGGTGAGGATATGCAGATCGCAGGCAACGGAAAGGTTGATGTGTCCGAGCTGGAGGCCGACGAAATGAGATTGATCTACGCGAATGTTGACGGTAGTCTCAAGTATGTGGGCGACGTTGTTACCGCAAACAGATTTACAACCATCAGCACGGTTCAGATCGGCGTGAATACCAACAAGGTAGTGGCAGACGGACAAACCGGACTGAAATGGGTGACGCAGATCAGCAAGGCTGATTATGAAAAACTAACATCCGATTCCAATATTTCCAAGGTTGAGGTTGGAACCGTTATGGTTGCTACCGCCAATGCAAAGGACGGTGTCAACAAGACGGTTGCAACAAGCGATATTGCGGGAACCGCAACACTCGACGGCGACAACTACGTCTTTGAGGGCGTACTCCCGATTGCGAAAGATGCAAGAGATACCTCTTACAGTGGTGTTGGTTATGTTAAGGTTACCATGAAGGACGGCAAGGAAGTAGTGGTTTACGCCGACTACATTGCGCGTTTGCACGCATATGCGCTCTCCGATCTCGTAGAAACCTTTGTGGATGACGAGCCCACCACTCCCGGCGATGAAACCGAAACGACGCCCACGGGAACCAACGAACCGACAGGCAACAATGAAAAGAGGGGCTGCGGAAGCGTTGTGCTTGGTGGCGGTGCGATTTTGATGATTGCCGTTTTGGGTGGCGCATGCCTGATGACCAAGAAAAACAAATATGAATCATGAAAAGGAGGGAAAGATTATGAAAAAATATGAAAATCCAATGTTGAATGTGATTGAAGTTGCAGAAGCCGATATTGTGCGTACCAGCATAACGCTTCCAGAACGCAATGACCCCAACGAAACGCCCGCAACTCCGCTCGGCTAATGAAGGAAAATTTAAATGTGTAAAAAAAGAAAGTGTGTTGTGAGTATAGTCGTAGCGGTGATCCTTTGCTTCATGTTTTCCGTTTCGGTTGTAGCAATTGATACTCCGTGGCTGCCATTGGAGCCCGACACCGAGAAGCCCGAGGCAACCGCAGAGGTAACGGATGCTTTGGAATCGGATAGCGAGACGGAATCTGTTCCTCCTGCACCGACGGGATCCGATCAACAGGAAACGGATACAACGGAAGCAAGAGATACAACGGATTTGTCCGTTGAGCTTCCCGCACCGCAAAAGGGTTGCAGTGCAAATTATACTCCCGGCCTTGCTTTGATCATTTTGCCTGCCGCCTTGACGCTGCTTTTGCGGCGTCGAGGGGAGGCAGGGAAACACGAAAGGAGATTGTATGAGCGTTAAAAAGATTGTAGCACTCATTCTTGCGTGCGTTTTGAGTGTTACGGAGCTTGCAGGATGCAAAAAAGATCCAATCGACGGTCCCCAAAACGATGAGCCCGTCTTTGTAGGCAAGGATGCCTTGTCGGAGTATGTGATCGTGCGGTCGGATAGCGCTGACGAGGAAACCGTTTCGGCAACCTCAAAATTATACACCGAGTTGAGAACCAAATACGGTGTAAAAGTCGAGTTTACAACCGATTACGTAGGAGCGGGCGAAAGTGTTCCAACCGATACCAAGGAGATTTTGGTGGGGCTTACCAACCGCGCCGAATCAAAGGGACTTCGTTATTTAGATTATGAAATTGCCTTTGAAAATCAGCGTGTGATCATCAACGGCGGCAGCGGCAG
Source organism: Clostridia bacterium (assembly GCA_017624395.1). Taxonomy (GTDB): domain Bacteria; phylum Bacillota; class Clostridia; order Oscillospirales; family CAG-272; genus UMGS1865. The sequence goes on along the minus strand of JAGANE010000173.1, from coordinate 1,485 downwards.
TGCGGTGGCAGAGGCGGTGGAATATTTCATTACCAATTGTATGGGGAATGACGGGCTTACCGTGCCTGTGTCCCATACCGTTGGCAAAACCTATCCGCTTGAGGGATTAACGGTTGACGGCATTCCGTTGTCGAGCTTTTCGGTCAGAGCGTGCGAGGGAGAGGATGACGACACCTTGCGAGCGTATCTTGGCGAGCAGGTAGGCATCCGATCCAAATCCAACGATGGCTACGAGATTGTTTTGACCGAGAATGAAGCACTTGGCGCAACCGAGGTTTCGGTAACTCTTGAGGGGCAATTGTTGATTCTTGCCAACGCGGCGATCGGAAATTATTCCATTGTTGCAAGCTTCTTTACGGAGCAAGTAAAAAATACACAAGCCACTCAAACGTTGCTTGTGGGAAGGGTTAGTATGACGATCGATCAAATCAGATCCGCCAATGAGGACGACCTCGCGCAGCTTCGTGCCGCAACCGATACCCGAATTGTTGAAATTCGCGGCACAGCAAATATGACGATTCCCGCGAGTGCTACCGTCTATTACGTTTCCAATAACGGAAGCGATTCCAACAACGGAACGTCTCCAAGTACGGCTTGGAGAACGCTTGACAAGGTCAACTCGGCAAAGCTTGCCGCAGGAAGCTACGTTTGCTTTGAGCGCGGCGGACTTTGGAGAGGAAAGCTGACGGCGCAGGTGGGTGTGACCTATACTGCCTACGGTACGGGGGCAAAGCCGATCCTTTACGGTTCCCCCGAAAACGGCGCAGACCCCACCAAGTGGAAAAAGAGTGGAACAAAGAACATCTGGTACTACGAAGGCTCGGAAAAATGGGGCGACGTGGGTACGTTGGTATTCAATGAGGGTGAGGCTTGCGCGATTAAGGCAATCCGAGAGTTCAAAACCAACGGCGACGTTTACAATTTCACCACGGGTATGCCCTTTAACAACGGCTACAAGGATCTGAATCAGGATCTCCATTTCTATCACGATATGACGGGTTCAAAAAAAGTGTATCTGTATAGCGAAGAAAATCCCGGTAACCGTTTTGAGTCGATCGAATTCAACATCAAGCAGAATTTGATCACGGTCAACGTCAACGGCGTAACGGTCGATAATCTTTGCTTGAAATATACAGGTATTCACGGTGTCGGTGCGGGAACGGTCAACGATCTTACCGTGCAGAACTGTGAGTTTGGTTGGATCGGCGGATCGGTGCAGGGCTTCCTTGGAAGCAACAAATACGAGACGCGATTTGGAAACGCGGTGGAGATCTACGGCGGTTGCGAGAACTACACGGTTCAAAACAACTACATTTATCAGATTTACGATGCAGGTATCACGCATCAGTACAGCGGCGTTGGCGACAAGGTCTACAACCACACAAATGTCCTGTATCTGAATAACGTCATTGAAAATTGCGTGTATTCCATCGAGTATTTCGTAAGCGGCTGTGAGCCTGATAACCCCAGCGTGATGACAAACTT
>JAGANE010000022.1 GCA_017624395.1 Clostridia bacterium | reverse complement strand
GACAGCCTGTATATCCCGGGTACCACGCTCCGCATTTCGCAATGTCTGGGGCTTGCTTGCTTTACCTTGGGCTTGCTTTTGCTGGTTGTTTTCTCGCTCCTTGCGTGGAGACGTGAAAGAAAGTTGGAGCTTTGCACCGCTTGTAACGATACGGTGGTAGGCTCCGAGGCGGTTGCCGTCACAGAGAATACGGATGCTACCGAGAATACGGAAAACACAGAGTCTTTGGAAACTACCCAAGGCACACCGTCCTGCGAAGTGAAGGATGCCCGCGAGAATTTTGAACAAACGGAGGAAAAAAACGATGGCAATACGGATTGACGGAAAAAGAATTTCGGCAGAGATCCGTGCTGAGATCAAGGAGGAGACCGCCGCTTTTGCAAGAGAAAGAGGATATCTGCCGGGGCTGGCAGTCGTAATCGTGGGAGAGGATCCCGCGTCGCAGGTCTACGTGCGCAATAAAAAGCGCGCCTGCGAGGAGGTCGGCTTCTATTCGGAGGTCTATGAGTTGCCCGAGCAAACCACGCAAAAGGAGCTGAACGCGCTGGTGGAGCGTCTCAACGCCGACCAAAAAATTCACGGCATTCTCGTGCAGCTTCCGTTGCCAAAGCATCTGGATGAAAATGAGGTGCTGCTTCGCATCGATCCCTCTAAGGACGTTGACGCGTTTCACCCCCTAAACGTGGGAAAGATCATGATCGGAGATTACGATTTTTTGCCTTGCACGCCTGCAGGCGTTATGGCATTGCTGGAGAGAAGCTGTATTGATCCCGCAGGCAAAAAATGCGTGGTGGTCGGACGCTCCAACATTGTGGGAAAGCCCATGGCAATGCTGCTGCTTCACGCCAACGGAACCGTAACGGTCTGTCACAGCAAGACGCGGGAGCTTGCCGCCGTTTGCCGCGAGGCGGATATTTTGGTCGTTGCCATCGGACGTGCCGATTTTGTGGGCGCGGACATGGTCAAGGAGGGAGCGGTTGTGATTGATGTTGGCATGAATCGCCGTGCCGACGGCAAGCTGACGGGCGACGTGGATTTTGCCGCCGTTGAGCCGATTGCCTCTGCCATTACTCCCGTTCCTGGCGGCGTTGGACCAATGACCATTACCATGCTGCTCAAAAACACACTCACGGCAGCAAAAAAGAAAAATCACTGAACCTAAAAGTAACAGAAAAGAAGGAAAGGAGAGGGGCTTATGGGAAGAATCAACGTACTGCCGTTTGCGGTGGCAAATCTGATTGCGGCGGGCGAGGTCGTGGACAGACCTGCATCGGTGATCAAGGAGCTGATGGAAAACGCCATTGACGCGGGCGCAACACGCATCACCGTAGAGATCCAGAACGGCGGCGTGACCTTTATGCGCGTCAGCGACAACGGCTGCGGCATGGAGCCTGAGGATATTCCCACGGCGATCCGTCGTCACGCCACCAGCAAGATCCGCTCGGCGGAGGATCTGGACGGGATTCTCACACTCGGCTTTCGCGGCGAGGCGCTTGCCGCCATTGCTTCGGTATCGGATCTGCGCATCGTTTCCAAAACGGCAGATGCGGAGTACGGAACGGTGTTGGAGGCACACGCGGGAGAGATCGTGAGCTTGACCGAGCAGGGCTGCTCCACGGGAACCTCGGTCATTGTTGAAAATTTGTTTGCCAACGTTCCCGCGCGCCGTAAGTTCCTCAAAAAGGACGTCACCGAGTCAATGGCTGTTACCGCAAATGTGGAAAAGGTGGCGCTTTCGCACCCCGAAATTGCCTTTCGCCTGATCATAGACGGAAATACGCGTCTTGAGACTGCGGGAGACGGCAATCTGCAAAACATGGTCTACGCCGTGTTTGGAAGGGAGTTTTCCACACGTCTGATCGAGGTGGAAAGCGAGCAGGACGGAATTGCCGTCAAGGGATACATCGGCCGTACCGATAATTTTAAGGCAAACCGCAATCATCAAAATTTCTTTATCAATGGGCGCTACGTCAAAAGCAAGACCGCCATGGCGGCTTTGGAGCAGGCGTACACGTCCTATATTCCGCCCGAAAAATTTCCGTGCTGCGTATTGTTTATTCAGATACATCCCGCACGTGTGGACGTCAACGTTCATCCTGCTAAATTAGAGGTCAAGTTCTCCAACGAAAAGCCCGTGTTTGAGGCAATCTATTATACGGTGCGTACCGCGTTGGAAAGCAACTCGGCGCGCCCGTCCATGCAATTGGATCTTTCGGGACGCTCCAAAAAGAATCCCTTTGCGGGGCGGATTTCGGATAGCAGCGTTCCCGTGCAGGACGGCAAGCAGGAGTCCTTGCAAAAGAGGCAGCTTTCCTACGATCTGCAGTGCAAAACACAGCCACAGCCGCAGGCACGTATGACTGCCGAGGAATACCGCAGGCTTTATACCGAGCCGCAGAATGCTGTCAAGGTCGAAAAAAAAGCTCCCGTTCCGCCCACGCCCATTGTCCATACCCCTGCTTTTTCCACCGACGTGCGCGGCAACGTGCCTACCGTGTCGGTCAAGAGTGGAGCGGAGCCCCCCAAAAGCGTGTTCCCGCCCTTACCCGAGGAAACGGTTCCCGTATGTGCCCCCGCGCCTGCATCAACGGCAGCGCCGATGCCACAGCAAACGGCAGAGCCTGTTCCCGACACTCCAAAAGCTTCCGTTGCTCCCAAAGAGCAAACCGATATAGACGAGCCGTCTTCTGCCGCAAAGCCGACCATAGAGACAGCAGAGGTACCAAAGTCTTTGCCCGATTATCGCATCGTGGGGGAGGTCTTTCATTCCTACGTCATCGTGGAAACGGGAGACAAGATGCTTGTTGTGGACAAGCACGCGGCACACGAGCGCATTCTGTTTGAGCAGCTCAAGGCGGGTCTGCAAAGCCTTGAGGTCGTTTCTCAGCTTTTGATGCTTCCCGTGGACGTGATG
>JAGANE010000172.1 GCA_017624395.1 Clostridia bacterium | reverse complement strand
GATAAGGGCACGGGCAAGGAGCAGCACATCACCATCACCTCCTCCACCAATATGAGTCAGGAGGATATTGATCGCGCTGTTAAGGAAGCTGAGAAGTATGCCGAGGAGGATAAGAAGGCAAAGGAGGCAGTGGACGTAAAGAACCATGCCGAGACCTTGATCTTCCAGAGTGAAAAGACTCTCAACGAGCTTGGCGATAAGGCAGATCCTGCCGATGCCGAGGAGGTTAAGAACGCGATTGAAAAGCTGAAGGAAACGCTTAAGAGCGGCAATGTGGAGGCGATCAAGGCGGATTCCGAGGCAGTAGAGAAGTCCTTCTATAAGATTTCCGAAAAGCTGTACGCACAAAATGCGCAGGCAGGCGGAGACGCAGGCTTTGATCCCAATGCGGGAGCCAACGGCGGCGCGCAGGACGGCACCTACTACAACGCAAACTTTGAGGATAATTCCAACAATTGATCACTGCTGCTGACTTCTGTCAGCATTTAAGCCGTCCCTGCAAACAAATCTTGCGGGGGCGGCTGTAGCCCGTTTTATATCACGGATTTTTACAATGAGTTTTGAAAGAAGGGGCGAGGGGAAGGCGGCCTTTTTCCAAAAAAGCTTTCTTCCCCGCGACCCTTCAAAGTGAGGAAAAGCATGGCAGATAAAAGAGACTATTACGAGGTACTTGGCGTAGATAAGAATGCCGATGCCTCTACCATCAAAAAAGCATATTACAAGCTGGCAAAGCAGTATCATCCCGATGCCAATCCGGGGGATAAGGTTGCTGAGGAAAAATTTAAGGAAGCAAACGAGGCATACGAGGTGCTTTCCGATGCCGATAAAAAGGCAAAGTATGACCAATTCGGTCACGCCGCATTTGATCCCGCCATGGGCGGAGGTGACGGTGGCTTTGGCGGTTTTGGAGGATTTGGAGATTTTGGGGATCTTGGAGACATTCTCGGAGGCATGTTTGGCGGTGCATTTGGCGGAGGACGTCAGAGGCGCAACGGCCCCGTTGCGGGTGACGACATCGGCGCGAGTGTGACCGTGACCTTTGAGGAGGCGGCATTCGGTGTCAAAAAGGACATTTCCTACAACCGCGTTTGCCGCTGTCCCGACTGTAAGGGCTCGGGTGGCGAGAACGTGGAGACCTGCTCGGTCTGTCACGGCACAGGTCAGGTGCGACGCGTACAGCGTATGGGTGGAATGGCATTCCAATCCACGGCACAATGTGACGCTTGCCGCGGTGCGGGAAAGATCATCAAAAATCCTTGCAACAAATGTCGCGGAACAGGACAGACACGTGAGAGCAAGCGCTTGACCGTCTCGATCCCCGCAGGTATTGATAACGGTGAGCGTATTGCCCTGCGCGGTCAGGGAAACGATGGCAGAAACGGCGGTCCCGCAGGAGACTTGATCATCGTTGTTTCGGTGCGCAATCACAGCATTTTTGAGCGTGACGGCTATCATATTTACTGTGAGGTGCCCTTAACGGTTGCCGAGGCAACGCTGGGAGCAGAGATCGACGTTCCCACCTTGGAGGGCAATGTCAAATACAACGTTCCCGAAGGAACACAGCCGGGCACCACCTTTACTCTGCGTGGAAAGGGCATTCCTTACGTAAATGGCAACGGCAGAAGGGGAGACCTGATCTTCCGTGTGACCGTAGAGATCCCCAAGGGACTCAACGACAAGCAAAAGTCGGCAATGAAGGCGTTTGCCGATAGCTGTGGGGAAAGTAATTATGCAAAGCACAAGCAGTTCTTTAAAAAGATCTTTGGCAACAAATAAGGAGGGCTCATGACGGATAAGGATTACGTATGCGGCGATTATGGCACCGAAACGCAGTGGACGCAGATCCGTGTCACTGTTCCGCTGGCGCAATTGGACGAGCTGACCGCCATTATGAGCATGGTCTCCAACAATTTGCAGATTGAGGATTACAGTGATATTGACCTTAAGACCTGCTACGGCGATCTCATTGATGAAAGCATTCTCAATGCCGATAAAACGATTGCTTCGGTTTCGGTTTATCTGCCTGCCGAGCGGAGCGTTCCCGAATGTATCTCATTTTTGCGCGAGCGCTTTGCGACCGTCGGCTTGACAGATGCCAAGCTGGAGACGGTTGGCGTCAACGAGGAGGATTGGGCAAACTCTTGGAAGGCGTATTATAAGCCGATCAAGATCGGAAGCCGTCTTGTCATCGTTCCTGCATGGGAGAGATATGAAGCGCAGGAGGGCGAGTTGATCGTCCGCATGGATCCCGGCATGGCGTTTGGTACGGGAACGCACGAAACGACACGTCTGGTGATTCAAATGCTTGAAAAATACACGCAAGAGGGCTGCCGTATGCTTGATGTTGGTACGGGAAGTGGGATTCTTGCCATCTGTGCATCGCGCTTGGGTGCTGCAGAGTGCCGTGCTTACGACATCGATCCCATGGCGGTACGCGTTGCAAATGAGAACATCAAGGACAGTGGGCTGAAAAACATCACCTGCGAGGTTTCGGATCTGTTGCGTCAAGCTGACAGAACCCGTCCGTACGATCTGATTTGCGCCAATATCGTTGCGGATATTATCATTCGCATGACACCCGACGTTGCCCCCTTTATGCATGAAAAGACCGTCCTTTTGGCATCGGGCATTATTTCCGAGCGTGCCGATGACGTGATCAACTGCTTTGAGGCAAACGGCTACCGCATTGTGGAGCGGTTGGAGGACAACGGCTGGTGCGGTCTTGCGGTGATGAAAAAATAATCATACATTCTTGATAAAAATGCGGAAGCAGAGAAGTCCTTTGGGTAAGGCATCTCCGCTTCCGCTTTTTTATTCGTCAAAGGTATCCCAAAAATAAGTGTTGTACTGATCCACCACTGCGTTCCATGTCAAAAGATCGGTGTTTCCGCTGACGGGGAGGCGATTCAACTCCTGAAATTTTCGCACTGCCGCTTGTGTTTGCTCATCATAAACCCCTGTTTCGCTCACATCTAAGAGTGCAAAATAGCTGTGGTGCAGCTCGCGCAGCATATATTGCAGGGCAGTTACCGCAAAGCCTGTCGCGTTGGGGAGGAGCACATACCCCTGCGGATCAAGCGGAAAGACCGAGATCTGTCGCGGAGGGGCATTGTAGGATAGCGCGGCACGGTAATCGGAGTAAAGAAGCTCCCATGTTTCAAGATCGGCAATGCCCGTTACGGGCAGTCCGCGCAGACGTTGAAATTCACGCAGTG
>JAGANE010000171.1 GCA_017624395.1 Clostridia bacterium | reverse complement strand
AGCATTTTGATGGTGTACTCCTTGTGCAGATATGAGGGCAGGCAAATGTCGGCAACATCAAAATCTTCGTTTGCCAATAGCTCGTCTGCGTCGGCGTAGGTGTGGATCCCTTGAGGCAACGTGGTAGCGGTCGTTCCCAAATTTATGGTGATGGAAGAACGAAATTGCTCTACGTTTTTATCGCATACAGCCACCAAAGAGACGGGAACCCCCTTCGTTGCCAATTCCTGATATGCTGTGTTGTGTGAGCGTGCTATGCCACCAAATCCGATGAGTGCAACCTTGAGAATATTCATATAAGATCTCTCTTTCTAATATTATTTTGTTACTTTTTAAAACACCGATATTTTGTATTCTGATATAAATATTTTAGGCCCTTTATCAAAAAAATCCGACGAAAAGATAAGAGAATGTATTAGCGCATGGGCCTTTCTCTTTAAAATCGGCTCTTTGTCAATAGTTGGGGTGAAAAAATCTGACGAAAAGTTAAAGGAAAACAATCGCGCTTTTTCTATGCGCCGCCGCAGCTTTGATGGGAGAACATAAAGAGTATTCGGTTACGAAAGCGCTTGAAATTCTGCAAGTCATAAGCGTTACGCTTCAAGACCTTGATCTTGTTATTGCAGCCCTCGGAAAATCCGTTGGTATAATGGCGGAAATTGGTAAATTCAATCATAACCGTATCCTATTTTTTTGTGTTTGCGAAAAAATACCAATTGCTTTTTTTACACCTTCCTTCATCGCAAACATTGCAGCGTATTCCACATCGTGCAGATAGCTGCTCTTTCCACTCTCGATAGCAGTCTTTGCCGCCTCGTAGCCAGCTTTGGACATATAAGAGTAGTAGTTGATCTTGCGGATACCGTTTTTGATTGCCTGACGGAAGCCCTCGTCGCTCACACCGCTACCGCCGTGCATAACAAGCGGAAGTTCCGTAGCCTCGGAAACCTTTTTCACAACGTCAAAATCAAGCTTGGGCTGTGCCGTATAGAAGCCGTGTGCCGCACCAAATGCGATGGCAAGCGCATCCACACCGGTTTCCTTTACAAATGCCTTTGCTTCCTCGGGATCGGTGTAAAAATCCTTTGGACGGAGTACACCCTCGGTTGCCTCACCGCTCTCACTTGTTACAAGTCTGCCAAGTTCAGCCTCAATGCTGACATTCATGGAGTGTGCCGCCTCGGTGACCTGCTTGGTCAGGCGGAGATTTTCCTCGTAAGGAAGTGCCGACGCATCGATCATGACAGAGGTAAATCCGATGCGAAGTGCGCGCCAAATCATTTCCATTGAAGTTCCGTGATCAAGATGTACGCAAACAGGTACTCTTGCATTCTTTGCCATAGCGATCATTGCAGGACCAACCAGATCAATGTCGTTATAGACGTTGTGTACCTCGGCATGTGCAATGATGACGGGTTGATTCAGTTCCTCTGCTGCGGCAATCACTGCTTGCAGGCTGTCAAATCCGGTGGCGTTAAACATTCCAATAGCAATTTTCTTTTCTTCTGCGATCTCAAGGATCTCTTTAAGATTCACTAACACATAGAAGGGGACTTTACGCAACGTCCAATCGCCAACTGCCGTAATTGGAGTTCCATTGTAAAACAGTGCTGTCTGGCCGTGTCGTAGGCACTCACACTATGAGATACGCTGCAACTGACTGCTTCGAGTTTACCGAACAGATAACGGACCATATCAATATCTTAAATATGAAGATCAGTAATGCAACCGCCCGATAATT
>JAGANE010000170.1 GCA_017624395.1 Clostridia bacterium | reverse complement strand
CCCTCGTACTCAAGGACTCGCACCAACCGTCCTCTCTCTGTCAGCCGTCGGGATCTACTACTCTCCGTCATCGCGTTTACAACAGTATACCATAAAAAGCGCAAAATGTCAATCATTTTGCAAAATATTTTCCTCTCTAACGAAAAACTCCAACGCAAATGCGTTGGAGTTTTGGAGCTGGTAATCAGAATCGAACTGATGACCTCGTCATTACCAATGACGTGCTCTACCGACTGAGCCATACCAGCAATGTCATGTGACCTATATATTATAGCAGAGTTTGTCCGCCTTGTCAAGAGTTTTTTGAAAAAAAATAAAATTTATTGATTTTTTTAAAAACTTTTTCAAAAATCTGTTTTTGTTGCCAAAAGGTCTTGACAAATGGAAAAAAATGTTGTATTATTGTATTAGTACAATAGGACGAAAAGGAGAGAATTGACATGGCATGGCAGCTACACAACAGAGAGCCGGTCTTTTTGCAGCTTGCCTCTCATATCCGAGCCGATATTCTGGACGGAAAATATCCGCCCAACAGTCAGATCCCGTCGGTGCGGCAGCTTGCATGCGAGGCATCGGTCAATCCCAACACCATGCAACGCGCTCTGACCGAGCTGGAAAATGAGGGGCTTCTCTCCAGCCACGGGACCGTAGGCAGGTTTGTTACCTCGGATCACACCGTATTGGAGGAAGCCAAAAAAGCGGTTCGTCAAAATCTTTTGCGCACACTGCTTCTGGAAGCAAAATCCTTGGGCATCACCAAGGACGAGCTGTTACAATTTATTCAAAAGGAGGATATTTTATGAGCATTCCTGTCTTACAATGCAAAAATCTGACAAAAGCCTACCACAAATATGGCACCCCCGTACTGTCCGGCTTGAACGTAACCCTCCCCGCAGGAAAGATCATCGGTCTCCTCGGTCCAAACGGTTGCGGAAAATCCACCCTGATCAAGCTGATCTCGGGGATTCTTGTTCCCGACGGTGGCAGCATCGAGATCTGCGGACAGCCACAAGGCGAGGCAACCAACGCATTGGTCTCCTATCTGCCCGAGCGTCCCTACTTTGATCCTCGCATGAGCGTTTCCGAGCTGATTGCATTTTTTGTTGATTTCTATGAGGATTTTGACAGTACGCGAGCGCAAAAAATGCTTGCCGACATGGGGATTGATCCCAACGCAAAGCTACGCACGCTCTCCAAGGGAACCAAGGAAAAGGTTCAACTGATCCTTGTCATGGCACGCCGTGCCAAGCTTTATCTGTTGGACGAGCCGATTGCGGGCGTCGATCCCGCTGCGCGCGACTACATCCTGCAAACCATCATCGGCAATTACGATCCCGAGGCAACCGTGCTGATCACAACGCACCTGATCCACGATGTAGAACCCATTTTGGAAACCTTTGCCTTTATGGGATACGGCGGTCAGATCCTTCGTGCGGGCTCGTGCGATGAAATACGCGCTGTAGAAGGAAAATCCATTGACGAGCTTTTCAGGGAGGTGTTCAAATGCTCCGTAAACTCTTAAAATACGATATGCGCGCCATTTGGCGCATTTGGTGGCTCCTCGGCTTGAGTGCCATGGGGCTTTCGGTAGTCGGAGGTCTTGCACTCCGTATTCTGAACAACTCGGGAGAGCAAGCCTTTCCCGCAATTCTGGAGGTCTTTGCAGGACTTGCCGTTTTTGCCTGCATTATGGGCTTTGTTGCATTTTTTATCGGCAGCGAGCTTTTGGTCTACTATCGCTTTTACAAAAATCTGTTTACCGACGAGGGGTACCTCACCTTTACCCTGCCTGCAAGCCGTGCCAAGATCCTTGCTTCCAAAACCCTCAATGCCTGTCTTTGGCTGGTTCTGTCGGTTCTCACGCTTGGGGCTTGCCTGATCATCATGCTTGCCATATCGGGCTCTCTTGCGGACTTTCCGACCTTCCTTAAATTTTTCTTTGATGGCGCGGATGTTTTTTCACTTCTTTATATCCTACTGCTTGCCGTTGAGGGCATCATCATTCTTTTGGCAGGCTCTTGGGTATCGGTAGGGCTGGTTCACTTTTGTATTACAATCGGTGCGGTGCTTGCCAAAAAATACAAGCTGTTGGCGGCAATTGGCATCTACTATCTGCTCAACATGGTGCTTTCCTTTGTTTTGCAGGCGTTTATGATCCTTGGTGTTTTTGCCACCGCAGGCGCCATAGAGCCATTGTTCTCCGCACTTTCCGAAACCGAGATCATGTTCTTTATCCCGCTTCTATTAGCCCTCATCGCCGTCATCGTTACTTCGGTTGCGCTCCTGATCCATTATCTGATCCTTGGAAAGCTGGAACGCCGTCTCAATCTTGCTTAAAGGAGGATCCGTCATGAAAAAAACAGTTTTTTACCGCGTTCTTTTACTTGCCGTTTCGATCCTTTTGGCATGGAATGCTTTTTTGCTGATCCCGTCTGCGGAATCTCCCGATGCCCCCTTGTTGGATTGGTCGATCACCCCCAATGGCTTGACACTTTCGGACGGCACACGAACCTTTTCCCGTTATACACTCCCCACCGATGCAAAATGGGAGCCAATTTTGAGCTACTACGTTTTTGATGCAGGGGACACCGAGCTTCACATCAAGGGCACCGAAAGCTACCAATCTGCACGGATTGCCTCCCCTGCGCGTGATTCGGAGATCATCTTCCTGCAAGCGACTTATATTGAAGCAGGAATTTACGTCACCGAGGACGGAAAGACCGCTTTGGATCATTTTTTTGAAACCCGCGAAAACGGATCGTACCGTCTTGCGCGCGGTGCCTACTACACCGCCCCCATCGACACGGAAACAGCCCTCTCCTTGGGACAGGAGTTTTCCGAAATCACCGAGACTGACGTTACCCAACTTGCGCTCTTAGAACGCTTCTCGCTGGTTGTCTACGACAAAAGCGGAGCAATCCAATGGAAGCTTGGCGACCTCTATTGCTTTGAAAACGGTGCCGTGGGATACGTTGACTACAAAATGCTGAACAACTCGCACTTTGATGCCGAGGGGAATTTTTCCTATCGCAGTGGCACTGCTCCCGTCATTCTGTTGCCAAGTAATATCGCCGACACCCTTCGGGCAAGTGCCGAGCAGATAGAATATTGCGAGCCGGATTACGAATACGAAGCCCCGGCCACACCCTTTATCAATTTTTTGCCGCTCTTTTGGACGATCTGCATCATCATCGGCTATATCCTTCCGCTGATCTTGCTTCTGCTTGGGCTTTTCCTGCCCCGCTCCAAAAAGCGCGGAAACCCAAAGCGTTGGTATGTAATTGCGGTTTTGGCGGCAATCTGGATCGTTCTTGCAACGGCACTCATTCTGATCCTGCTTTGACAAAAACGCAAAAACGAAAAGCGGCACGGATCCCAATGCGGATCCGTGCCGTAATTTGTATGATGCAAATTAGAACTCAATCTTCTTTTCAATATAGGATTTCAACTCGCTGATCGGGATACGAACCTGCTCCATCGTGTCACGGTCACGCACGGTGACGCAGTTGTCGGCTTCCTTGGTATCATCGCCCACAGTCTCAAAATCCACGGTGATGCAAAGAGGAGTACCGATCTCGTCCTCGCGGCGATAACGCTTACCGATCGAGCCCGTCTCGTCGTAATCGACCATAAAGTACTTGGAAAGCTCGTCGTAGATCTCTCCTGCCTTATCCGCAAGCTTTTTGGAAAGCGGCAGAACGGCAGCCTTAAAGGGCGCCAGCGCGGGATGCAGATGCAGTACGGTACGGATGTCGTTCTTCTCGGCATCGATCACTTCCTCGTCATATGCATCCACCAGGAATGCCAGAGCCACACGGTCTGCACCCAAAGACGGCTCTACGCAGTATGGTACATAACGCTTTGTGTTATCAACAGGGTCGATGTATTCCATACTCTCACCTGAATGCTCCTGGTGCTGCTTTAAGTCATAGTCTGTTCTGTCAGCAATACCCCAGAGCTCGCCCCAGCCAAATGGGAACATAAACTCGATATCGGTTGTACCCTTGCTGT
>JAGANE010000169.1 GCA_017624395.1 Clostridia bacterium | reverse complement strand
TTCCTTCATTTCCTCGAGAAGCATCAGCGAGGTGATTCTTTGCTGAACCTCCTCTGCAGAGAAAAACTCTATTCCACCAATGGGATTTTGACTCGCTTTTTTCAGTGTAATGTTTGCACAGTCGATAAGCTGTGACACGTCAAGGAAAATCCCCTCATCTATCGGCACAACGCCGGCAAAAAGTGTACATTTATCCTGAAGTGCATCGCTGATCTTCCTATAGATAGCTTCTACGGTCATTTGGGACGTATCTTCAAGAATGATGGCAAAGTTATTATGATCAATATGATAAGATTCTTCTACTTTGTCGATCTCCTCGAGAATATCCGCAACATCACAGAGCAGCTGATTGCCGAAGCTTCTGCCGTGACTTAAGTTGATGTCTGTAAGCATGGGAATTTCAAGCATCATAAGCCATCCGGCACCGGCGTCAAGTCTGTTTTTCAGATCATCGCGCAGCTTGGTTTTGTTCCAAAGTCCTGTAATGGGATTAAACAAATGGCGCACTGCCTCCTCTGACAGACGTCCCAGCACAAGGGCAGGAGCACCGTTTTCATCATGGAGTATCTTTCCTCTTGAATTAACCCACACGGTTTCGCTACGTTTGTTGAACATTCGGAAATTAAGATCGTGGGAATGCTTGTTGCCTTTGCATATTTCCCCGAATTCCCAGGTAACTGTTTTGCGGTCTGCCGGATGTACAATGGCAAGTAGTTCTTCAGCGGTAATGGTTTCGCGCCCCGGCTCTCCAATATCAAAAACATCGGTTATAGAACCAAAAAAATGATTTTGGTTGTTTTTAATATCATATACGAACAAAAAATCATCTGTAGTTTGATTAATCGCCTCAAGATACCGTTTGAGTGTGCCGAAGTCTTTTACTCCGTTTAATATTTTATCCATGATACTCTCCGTTATATTGAATCAGTGTTGCATCTTCAACGCCGTCAAGGGCACGGATCTTATCCATAAAGAACGTATCGTTATTTTTGCAGAATACCTCGATTGCCATTTCGGTTTTATCTTTTCTCGCCGTTTTTGATTTGATGAAATACTTCATTTTGCCAAACGAGCGGATGATGTTATCGCCTGCCGCATCGCCGGTGTAGTGAACTACAAGAATGTATATACGGCCTTTTTGCTGCTTTGAGTAGAATATAATGATCATTACCGTCATTACAACCGCCGCCACAACAACGAGTACATACATACCCGCACCGGAGGTAATGCCGGTTGTGATCGCCCAGAAAAGATAGAGAAGATCCAGCGGATCCTTAACTGCGGTACGGAAGCGGACGATAGACAGCGCACCGACCATACCGAGGGAGATCACGATATTTGTACTGATTGCAAGTGTAACCATTGCGGTAAGCACAGTCATGCCCACAAGGGTGATAGCAAAGCTGCGGGAGTAGATAACGCCCGTATAAAATTTTCTGTAGACAAAGTAAATGACAGCACCCATGATGAGGGCGGTGAGAAGTCCGAGTGCGGCGTTTGTCAGGCTTACCCCGTCAAACGCCCCCGATTCAAGAATTGATTTTTTGATAAAGTCCTGTACACTCATAGTTTTCCTCCACGTTAATTCTCATACCAATATTTGAAGCTGTTCATGTATTCGGTTTTTTCGTAGCAAAGAACGTATTTTGACACGGCGGTAAATTCGGATGCCCTGTCCGGCAGAACATCGCGGACAACACGCGGCAAAAATTCGGTGTATTTCACTTCCATGACGCATTTGCCCGGTTCAAGCACGGGAAGTGCGGGAAGCGTATCATCGAAAATGTCGTAGCTGCCGATAGCAGCACGCACGTCCATATCAAAGGTGATACGCACCGTTCCGGCATCTAAAATCCACGGCTCGCGGTCATAGTCAACGATGGTTCGGGGACGCATTACGTTACTGACACACTCCACATAAAACTCTCTGCATAGCGGATATTTGCTGTGTAGCAAAAATTCGTAGTCGCCATCGAGAATTTTGTAAACTT
>JAGANE010000168.1 GCA_017624395.1 Clostridia bacterium | reverse complement strand
CTTTGGGACGTGCGATCGTGCGTAACCCCGAAGTGTTCTTGCTTGACGAGCCGCTTTCCAACTTGGACGCAAAGCTTCGTGCAGCAATGAGAACCGAGCTGACCAAGCTCCACAACCGCGTTGAAACTACGTTTGTATACGTTACCCACGACCAGGTCGAGGCTATGACGATGGCAACCAGAATCGTTGTTATGAAGGACGGTCTGATCCAGCAGGTAGATACTCCTCAAAAGCTGTATGACGAGCCCGTAAACATCTTTGTTGCAGGCTTTATCGGAACTCCTCAGATGAACTTCCTCAACGGTTCGCTTGAGAAGAAGGGTAGCGACGTTTACTTCAACTACGAGGGCAACGCGCTCAAGCTTCCCGCTGACAAGGCAAACAATCCTGCTCTTGCTGAGTACATCGGCAAGGAGGTTGTTGCAGGTCTGCGTCCCGAGTGTATCCATGACGACGAGTTGAACATCGCAAAGTGCGAGGGTGCTACCCTTGAGACCTTTGTTGACGTTACCGAGTTGATGGGTGCTGAGATTTATCTGTACCTCAACGTTGGTGAGGAAGGCAAGCTGACTGCTCGTGTATCCTCCAGATCCACCACCCGTGCAGGTGACACCATTAAGATCGGCTTTGATATGACCAGACTTCATATCTTCGATAAGGACACCGAGCGTTGCATTCTGCACTAATTGGTATATCAATCTTCCGTTGTCGGGCAAAATTGCCCGACAACGTTTTTTTTTGTTTCTTTTCTTTCATAAACCTCTTTACTTTTTGCTATATTTGTGATACAATATAATGTAATAAAAGTTGGAAAGGGGAGTGCGGACGTGAATCAGAATGAATATTATTACCGCCGAGTGATCGGTGCCGTCGGTACTGCACTTTTGTTCTTTCTGCTTTTTATCAATACCTTTGGCGTCATCATCGCCTTTTTCCCCGTCTTGTTTTCCCTGCTTCCCATCGGTGAGACGGCTGCTACGGTGCTCTATCAGCTTGTTTATGCGGCAGGCTATCTTCTTTCCTTTATGTTACCGGTACCGATTTTAAAAAGAATGATTCAAAAGCAGGGGCTGACTTATCATCCGATGCGTGCGGAGATGAAGCTTTCTCCGAGGAGCTTTTTGATCATTCCCGCAGGAATTGCGGTTGTTTATTCCGCAGCCTACGTCAACGCGGCTTTTGTTTCAATTTTTCAATATTCTGCCTTTTCCTCCGAGGTGCTATGGGGAAGCACAGAAGTCTTGCCACAGCCCTTTGAATGGGTGCTGGAATTTATTGTTCTTTGCATCGTTCCCGGCTTTTGTGAGGAGTTTTTATTCCGCGGAGCTATTTTGACCAACTGCTTGCCGTTTGGACGTTCCAATGCGATCATGATCAGCGCGTTTCTTTTTGCAATGATGCATCAGAATGCCGAGCAGATTTTGTACACCTTTGCAGCTGGCATTGTGCTTGGCATCGTTTACGAAATGACGGGGAATCTTTGGGCTTGTACCTTCCTTCACATTGCAAATAATTTCTTTTCACTTTATCAAAGCGCCATTGCGCTCAAATTCCGTCAAATGCTTGCCTCCACCGTTGCGGTTGCTGTGGTGGAATCGGTGCTGTTTTTGATCGGTGTTATTTCGGTTGCCATTTTGGTGGTGCGATTATTTTCTCACAAAACCGAATTGCGCGACGGCTTTTTCGGAAAAACGATTCCTGCGGCAGACGGATACGCAACCTATCCCGTTGCAACCAAGCGAGCAGTACGTCTTTTTTTGACTCCGACAATGACAATTTTTCTTGTCATTTCGGTATTACAGATGATTTTTTGGATGGGAATGGCGGTGCTTTATGGAATATTTGCAGGATGAAAGCATGATGCGTGAGGCGCTTAAGGAAGCCGAAAAGGCGCTCCGTCAGGGAGAAATTCCCGTAGGCGCAGTCATTGTGCAAAACGGTGAGATCATTGCCCGCGCCCATAACCTATGCGAGACGGAAAAATCTGCGACCGCACACGCTGAGCTATTGGCAATCCAAGCGGCAAGCCGCGCTTTGGGACGTTGGAGACTTTCGGATTGCACGCTTTACGTTACCTTGGAGCCTTGTCCTATGTGTACGGGTGCGGCAATCAACGCGCGCATCGGACGTATTGTTTATGCTGCCAAGGATGCCCGTGCGGGTGCCTGCGGAAGTCTTTTAGATCTTCCCATATATCCCTTGGAGTCGCATCCAATCTGTGAAAGCGGTATTTTACAGCAGGAGTCCTTATCCCTCCTTCGCTCCTTTTTTATAAAATTGAGAGGCAAGACAGAACACTGATCCCGTTTTACTCTTACCCAAATCCCCATGAAAGGCATGGTATCAAAAATGTCTAACATTAAAATCCCTAAGGTATATTCTTCTTTTCTATCCCTGCGTCAAACCGAATACGCCATCAAAAAGGTCAAGGATTTTTTTGAGCGTGATCTTTCGACACAGCTCAATCTGATCCGTGTCTCCGCCCCTTTGTTTGTTGATCCCGACAGTGGACTCAACGATGGACTCAACGGCGTGGAGCGTCCCGTGTCCTTTGATCTTTTTTCAGGAGATCGGCTGGAGATCGTCCATTCGCTTGCCAAATGGAAGCGCTTTGCCCTCAAAAAATACGGTTTTGAGGTGGGTGAGGGGCTTTACACCGATATGAACGCCATTCGCCGCGACGAGGATACCGACAATATCCACTCCATGTTTGTCGATCAATGGGACTGGGAAAAGATCATCACGCGGGAGCAGAGAAATGAGGAAACCCTGCGCGAGATCGTTACCTGCATTTATCAAACGCTCCGCCATACCGAAAATTATATTGTCAACGAGTATTCCTTTATCGGCAGACTCTTGCCCGAAAGGATTACCTTTATCACTTCGCAGGAGTTAGAGGACCGTTGGCCCGACAAGACGGCAAAGGAGCGCGAATACGCTGCGGCAAAGGAATACGGTGCTATCTTTTTGATGCAGATTGGCGGAAAGCTGAAAAGCGGAAAGATCCACGACGGACGCGCCCCCGACTACGACGATTGGAGCCTTAACGGTGACATCATCGTTTATTATCCAATCCTTGACATTGCGCTGGAGCTTTCTTCCATGGGGATTCGTGTGGATGAGGAGACGTTGCGCAGTCAGCTTGCCGAGCGCGGATGCTCGGATCGGGCATCCCTGCCGTTCCACCGCGCGCTTTTGAACGGGGAGCTTCCTTACACCGTAGGCGGCGGTATCGGACAATCCAGAATGTGTATGTTCTTCCTGCGCAAGGCTCATATTGGAGAAGTACAATCCTCTCATTGGAGCGAGGAGGATATCCGACTTTGCGAGGAACATGGAATTCCCCTGCTTTAATAGCTTTTTTGATAGGCAGAATCGGATGTCCCCCGATTCTGCCTGCATTCAATGGAAAGGAGAAGAGATATGCAATTGCTTCGTCGTTTTTTGGTTCTGCTGCTTTCGCTACTGTTGTTGGGAACGCTGTTAACCTCATGCCAAGAAAAGGAAAATCCCGACGTAAAGGAACTGCAGTATTTGCATCTGACATGGGGCGTTGGGGGACCGTTGCCCGAGGCAAAGGACTTTGTAAAGAGCCTGCCCGAGGGATATGCGGCTCAATTTGCTAAGGAGTATCAATTTTCCGATCTTGGCGACTATGATCTGATCGTGACCGTAACCGATCCCAAGGGAAGGACAACCTCACAAAATGTCAAATTCACCCTGATCGTGGATGATCAGGCACCCGTGATCACGGGCGTCAAGGATCTTTCAGTTTACGCGGGAGACGGTGTTTCCTACCGTGCGGGCGTCTATGTCTCGGATAATTGCGATGCTCCCGTCAGCCTGCAAATTGATTCCACCTTGGTGGATACCTCCACAGAGGGAAGCTATCCCGTTGTTTATACCGCCACCGACGCGGTGGGAAATGCTGCAAGCGTGACCGCCACGGTCTACGTTTACCAAGAGCGCATTACCGAGGAAGTACTGTGGGCGGAGATCGATCGCCTGATCCTTCAGCATATCTCGCCCAATGCCACCGCAGAGCAAAAGGTACGCGAGGTTTATGCCTACGTGTATTATAACGTCTCTTATGCCGATACATCGGATAAAAACGATTGGGTGAGAGCCGCCTATGAGGGAATTCGCACAGGGCAGGGCGATTGCTTTACCTATTTTGCGCTTTCCAAGGCGTTCTTTACAAGACTTGGCATTGAGACGCGCGACGTGCAACGCACCGAGGGAATTGTTGCCGAGAGGCATTATTGGAACATGGTCAATATCGGTGGGTCGGAAAATGCACGCTGGTATCATTTTGACGCTTGCCGTATCCGTGGAGAAAGTCCGCCATTCGGTTGCCTCATGACCGATGCACAGATTGCCGCCTTCAGCCGTCAAAAGACCGATGCCGCAGGCGTTTCCGATTATTTCTACGCCTACGATGCCGCATCGTATCCCAAGACCGACACCAAGATCATTACGCAAACCTCTTACGATTGAAGAAAGGAACGTCATGCAAACCAATATTTTGGAATATCTTGAGGCAACGGCACCGCGCCTGCCCCAAAAGCTTGCTTACTCGGACGGAAGCTACAACATGACCTTTTCCGAGCTTTTCCAAAGTGCCAAAGGGCTTGGAAGTGCGTTGCGGCAAAGAGGCTATACCAAGGAGCCGATTGCCATACTGATGGCAAAGCACCCAAAGGAGATCGCGGCGTTTTACGGCTGTGTGTATGCGGGTTGCTTTTATGTGCCCTTGGATCCCGATATGCCCGCACGTCGCATCGAAGTGATTTTGGAGAGTGTGGGGGCACGGGCAATGATCGTTGATGCCAAGGGAGAAAAGCTCCTTTCGGGCATTTCCTTTGGCGGGGAAGTCCTGCGATACGATTCTCTTGCGGCAGAGGCGGTCAACGAGCCTTTGCTTGCCGAGGTACGGCGCGGACAGATCGATACCGATCCCATTTATATCGTCTTTACCTCCGGTTCAACGGGGATTCCAAAGGGCGTGGTGGCTTGTCACCGGTCGGTCATTGACTACGTGGAGACACTTTGCGATGCTCTCGGCTTTTCCGAGGATACCGTGTTTGCCAATCAAACCCCGCTCTTTTTTGACGCACCGCTCAAAGAACTGATGCCCGTGATCAAATTTGGTGCTACGGCGTATCTTGTTCCCAAGCAGCTTTTTATGTTCCCGATGAAGCTTTGCGATTTTCTCAACGAGCATCGTGTCAATACGGTTTGCTGGGTGGTCTCGGCATTGACGATGATTTCTTCCTTGGGCGTGCTGGGAAAAAATCCACCGCGATACTTGACTACCGTAGCGTTTGGCAGTGAGGTCTTTCCCATTCGTCAATACGAGCTTTGGAGAAAGGCTTTGCCCGCGGCAACCTTTTTCAATCTGTACGGTCCTACCGAGGCAACGGGAATGTCCTGTTATTGGCGGGCAGACCGTGAGCTTGATCAGGGCGAGCCGATTCCCGTGGGGCGTCCCTTCCGCAATACCGATTTGATGCTGGTCACCGAGGACGGAAAACGCGCGGGGGAGGGCGAGACG